>JAGOCT010000103.1 GCA_017998585.1 Candidatus Cloacimonadota bacterium
GGAAAAATGGCAAAAATAAAGATTAATGAAGATAAATGTACAAGATGTAATGTCTGTGCAAGCGTTTGCTGTATGGGTATCATTGAAATAGCGATTGATAATCAACTGCCTCAGATTCCAAGAGAAAAGCAAATTTATTGTCTCAGATGTGGGCACTGCGAAGCCTACTGCAAGGCTGGCGCATTAATGATGGATTATAATGTTAATCCAGAACCTGTACCTTTAAATTTTAATATAAAAGCAGATGATGTTTCTATGTATTTTAAAAACAGACGATCTGTAAGACATTATCAAGAAAAATCAGTAAACAATGAAAGTTTGAATAAAATCTTAGACACGATACGTTATGCAGCAAGTGGCAGTAACAGTCAAAGCACAGGATATCTTATCTACCAAAACAGAGAAGATGTAAAAAGAATATCTGCTTTAACAATTGATTGGATGGAATCAATTTTAAATACAGATCACCCCATGGCAAAATATGTTGGAAATATTGTTGAACTTTGGAAATCCGGTATTGATTTTATCAGTCATAATGCCCCTCATCTTTTAATTGCGCATGTGCCTTTAAGTCCCTGGGTTGAAGATATCACAGATGGTATTATTGCACTTACTCATTTTGATTTACTTGCTCCGGCTTATGGATTAGGAACTTGTTGGGCTGGATTTATAAAAATGGCGTATTCTGAGTATAAACCATTACAGCAATTTATTGGGCTCAATTCTGATCGATTACTTGCTTATCCAATGTTGTTTGGTTATCCAGTTTATAAACCATTTTATATACCAGAAAGGAACCCTTTACAAGTCGAATGGAGATAAATTTAAATCAAATTATAAAAAGCTTTGACAAATACATGAATTTAAATTATAATATACATGATAGATGTGGAACTCATTAGTTTGAGTATATGAGAGGAGTGGAATGGAAAATATACTAATAGTAGATGATGTCAATTTAAATGTCAGAATTTTAGAAGATCACCTAAAGGACTCCTATAGCATCCTTAAAGCAAGCAATGGTGCTGAAGCAATCGAAGTAGCAAAGAGAGAAAAGCCAGATTTAATCTTGATGGATATCATTATGCCGGTGATGGATGGAGTAGAAGCAACCAGTCATTTAAAGAAAGATCCTGAAACAAAACATATTCCGGTGATATTTATAACCGCATTAGATCAGATACATGATATCAAAAGAGGATTTGAAGCAGGCGGTATTGATTATATCGTAAAGCCATACAATCCTCAGGAAGTTATGCTTAGAGTGAATACACAAATTAATCTGATAAAATATCAAAAACAAATCGTCGAATTGGAACGTAAAAATTCAGTGTTAGCAATGGTTGTTACTGCCAATCATGAATTAAGACAGCCGCTTACACGTTTAAAAGGCTTTTTTGATTTATTTCTAATGGAAATTGAACCTTATAAAGAAGATATCCCTTTTAAAAACATCGATAAAATGAATAAAGCAATAGATGAAATCATTCATATTCTAGACAAATATCAAACCAATTCAGATTTTGATATCACCTCCTACCTTGTAGATAATGATTACAAGATGGATATTAAAATGGTAAAATTTAAAAATCAAGTAAAAAAAGGTAAAGTTTGATTAAACCGTGAATGTTACATATAGTGTTGGGGAAAAACAGATATAAGTCGTACCGGTTTGCGCTGCAATATGCAGCAAGATATACTATTACTGACAATTCATATCACATGATTTATCAATATTGTTATTGTCAGAAAGAAAGGAGCTGAAATGCATCTCAGAGTCTTAAGGGAAAATGAAAAAAAAGGATTGCTTGAACTTGCTTATTATCTCTTCCATTTGGATGGCGAATTTGATGAACATGAAAAAAACTATATCAGCATTTTTTCGCATGCAACAATGCTGGATCTGGTTTCTTATCAACCCTCTAAAAAAAGCTTACAACAAATCCTTTTACCGTTCAGAGACAGCTCTGTAATTGTTAAGGAAGTTATATTTTATGAGCTGGTTTTTCTTTCCTTTAAGGATCACATCCCGACAGAAAAAGAATTGAGATTTATAGAAACTTTGAAAAAAGAATGGAATATGAATGAAGAAAAATATAAAGAAGCCTGCAGAGATGCTCAACAAATGCAGATTATGCAGAAAAAGCATGCAAATGCAGTAGAAAATGTTTAATCTGATATATCAATAATTCAAAAACCAAAGGCATAAAAAATTAAAGATCGCTTTTTATGCCTTTTTTAAATACCCAAATAGAAAGCTCATTTTTAAAACTGATATGAGCAGACTCATTATTTTGGAAGGAAAATTGCAAATTAAAAAAATAATTGATTATAAAATGGAGGATTTATGAAGCGATTCGCTTTAATACTACTCGTTGTTATTGGTGTGTTTGGTTCGCTGATGGCAAATGTGGACTGGGAAAATGCGTTAGCAATCAGACAAGGTGTTAATATTGAATGGTTTAGAACAGCAGCATCTATGAATGAAGGTGTTGTTTATGTCTGGTCTGACACACGCCATGGTGAAAGAGATTTATATGCTCAATTAATCAATCCATCTGGACAAAAGATGTGGGGAGATCATGGCTTACTCGTTGACAGTAAACCAGACAGACAGGAAGATCCTGTAATAATAAGTACAAGCGATAATGGTGTCATTATTGCATGGGTTGATTTTTCCGATGATGCGGATGGCAACATTTATGCTCAAAAATTAAATGCTCAAGGTACAAAGTTATGGGCTGAAGGTGGTGTGCCTTTATGTACTGCCAATAAAGTTCAAATCAGTCTGAATATCGTTCCTGATAACAATGGTGGAGCGATTGTTGTTTGGAATGATTATCGTTTATCCAGTATTGGTTTTTATGCTCAGCATATAAACGCACAGGGTGCTGTCAGCTGGCAAAACAATGGAATTCGTATCGGTGTTGATGGCGCAAATGTCAGCCAGAATACTTTCTGGGAAGATGGACAAAATGGCGCAATCATCGCTTTTCTTGCAAAGAATAACAACAATATTACCAATATCTATGGGGCAAGAATTTTACCTAATGGTACTTTTGCATTTGGTCCTTCTTTAATTACTAATTTCACAAGTGACTCAAGTCAGCCTGGCTCTGTTCGTCTGGCTCCATCTTCAAACAATCAGTTTATTTTAGGATGGGAACAGAAGATTACCGGAACTGAAAATGATTATGAAATTTTTATTCAAAAAATTAACCTTGAAGGTGCAGTTCAGTTTGGTGCTAACGGTATCAATATAACAAATGATGAAAATGTTCAGGAAAAACCAAGATTGTCTGCTTCAACAAACGGAGACTTCTTTGTTGTTTGGGAAGATAAACGTTATGACAATAATACCAATCCTGATATTTTCGTTCAGAAATTTAACAATGCAGGAACAGCAGTCTGGGCAAATCCTGTAGCTGGTGCACAAATGCCTGAAAGACAGTTCCAGGCTCGTATTGCTTCTCTGGATGATGGTGGTTGTGTCGTTGTATGGGAAGATGAGAGAGATCTGAATATGGAAAACGGTTCAGATATTTATGCTCAAAAATACAGTTCAACCGGTTCTATTGTTTGGGAAGCGAATGGTAAACCAATTTCTAATTTAACTGGAAACCAGACAGGTGCGAATGTAAAAGTATTGAACAACCAGTTATATTTTATCTGGGCTGATCAAAGTCAGGGTTCACTAGCCTTAACACAACAGATTGTAAACAATAGTAATCAGTTACTACTTCCTGTAAACGGAAGTGACATGTTTGAAGGTCTTTCTGCCAATGCTTCAGAAATGAAAATATTTACGCATAATGGAAATGCTTTTATTACCTGGCTGGATGAAAGATATGCTAATCTTGGTACTCAGATTTTCATTCAAAAAGTAGATGAAAACCGCAATATTCTCTTTGCCGAAAATGGAATTTCTGTAACTGAAAATCATAGCAAAAAGATCGAATATGATGCTTTAATTGATAATAATGGTAATTTGGTCATATTCTGGCTTGAAAACATTGATGGAGTTGAAGTCCCAAAAGCTCAGAAAATATCATCAAACGGAGACAGACTCTGGGGTGTTGACGGGATAGCGCTTGCACCAAATTCTCAAGCAAAAACTGGAATCTACATTAGTGTACAAATGATTGCAGGAGACTATTATTTCTTCTGGAATGAAGTAAATACAGATAACCTCTTCATTTATATTAAAGGCCAAAAAATAGTGGGTAATCAGATTGCATGGGGAACAAATGGAAAAACCATTTTAACGAAAGCACCTAATCCAGATCAGTTTGATCCTGAAAATATTGAGATTAAATTGAAATATGCAAATCAGAATTATCTGGCATTTTTACACAGTGGTGGCATTTATGATCTGTATCTTTTGAAAATCACTTCAGAGGGTACAGTTGATCCAGCATGGCCTGCTCAGGGCGTTCCTTTTGCTTCAATAGATGGATTGTTAGAAAATGATCCTCAAATTCAATTAACTGATCAGGGACCACTTGTTTTATGGGTGGATAATCGTAATATGGATTCTGAATTTGATATCTATGCACAAATGTACAATGAACAGGGACAGATTCAGTTTGCTGAAAACGGAATTCCTGTGGCTTCATATCCACAGGCTCAGGATCAGTTTGTATCCAAATGGGATGGCAGATTAACGATGGCCTGGAGAGATTTCCGTGATTCAAATAATGATAATTATGACATTTATGTTCAGAGATACAATTATGCTGATTCAGCTTTAAATCCTGCCTGGAATGCAAATGGCGTTGGCGTGGCACACATGGATTCAGCTCAGACTTTTGTGGATATTGAATTAATGCACAACAGAGTCTTGGCTGTATGGGAAGATGCATATTATGATCATGATATTCACATGGGTATGGTAGATCATGATGGTACAATTTTAGCTCAACAAATAAGCATTACTGATCATATCAAAAAACAGACAGAACCTAAGATTGGAAAGATCTCAAATACGAATGCTTATGTTGCATGGATTGACTACATTTCATCAGGTAAAGAAGAAATTAAAGGCATTTATATGCAAAAAGTTTCAACATCAGGGTTCACTTCAGCTGATGACCATATTGTGTCCAATAAGGCATTCCGTGTTTACCAGAATTACCCAAATCCTTTTAATCCAACAACTACAATTTCATTCTCAATGAAAGCAAAAGACCGTGTCTCTGTTGTTATTTACAATGTTAAAGGTCAAAAAGTAAGAGAACTGGCGAATGATATTTTTGATCAGGGTATTCATACGCTTACCTGGGATGGTAAAGATAAGGAACATAAAAACGTCTCATCCGGTATCTATTACTACCAGGTAAAAAATGCAACTCATACTGAAACTAAAAAAATGTTACTGATGAAATAATACTCAGTTAAAGCGAGTTAAAATCTAAAGAGCAGGCTTAGCCCTGCTCTTTCTATTTATTGTGAATACCGAAATTCCAGAATTTTGTTTTTCTTTTACGAAAAAAACATTGACAAATACTCTGAAAAATAATATAAATGAGAAAAATGAATATTAAAAGAGGTGATTATGCGTGAGTATGAATTATTACCAAAGATTCAGGATGCAGATCTGAAAGACAAGGTTGTATTGGTTCGTATGGATCATAATGTAGTAAAAAAAGGCAAGATAAAGGATGCTTTTCGTATTGATGCGACTTTTGCTACCTTGTTTTATATTTTAGCAAAAGGGGGGAAACCTGTCCTAATGACGCATATTGGACGTCCAAAGGATAAGAAAACGGGAAAAATCAATATCTCTTATGAAGAAGATGTAAAACCTGTTGTTGAATATCTGAAACAAAAGCTGGGCTTACAAATTGCAATTCCTCAATTTAAAAGAATAGATGAAGACGGATATTATGGTATTGACAGCTCAATCAATTTTATGTTGAGAGATCTACGTCAAGACAAGATAGATCTTATTTATTTACCAAATACTCGTTTCTTCATGGGCGAAGAGGCTAAAGGAGAAATGAGAGATGCCTTCGGGAAACAATTAGCCGGATTAGCTGATATTTTTGTTAATGATGCCTTTGGGTCATGGCAGCCACATGCTTCTACTGTAAAACCCGCAGAATATCTGCCAGCTTATGCAGGGCTGTTAATGCAGAAAGAAATCAGCAACCTGCAGAAAATTTTTGAACCTGATAAACCATTCCTGGCAGTTGTTGCTGGCTCCAAGTTTGATACGAAAATTGGCCCATTACGCTCTATTTTAAAAAAAGTTGATCACCTGCTGCTAGGCGGAGTGATTTATAATGCATATCTCTCAGTAAAATATGGTATTGAGATTAAAGGTATAGATCCGGCTGATCTGGATATTGCAAAAGAATTTGTCGCTCTTGCTAAAGAAAATCCGGGAAAAG
>JAGOCT010000104.1 GCA_017998585.1 Candidatus Cloacimonadota bacterium
CAGGTCCTTTTGTGGTTTCGTAATCAGCTCCTCCTTGCACATAAGCCCCACCAGCTGCAATATGGGCTTGCTCGTGGGTTTTTACTTCCTGATCTCTTTTTTCAAGGTCATTGACTTGCTTTTTTTCTTCTTCACTCAAGTCAAGGCTATTCGTTTTATCTTTCTGATTCCATTTTTGTTTCAAATCTTCATAGGAAATCGTTTGGTGTGAAGTACTATTGATTTTCATTTTGCCTCCTTCAAAGATTACTAAAAACACACTCTACTAATAATATCGTACTTTTTTTCAAAAAAGTAAAAAAAATATTGACGAAATAAAATTGAATCAGAATAGTTACACTAAAAGAGGGTTAAAATGAAAAATTGCGATTTAATTATTGATAATGCCTGTGTGGTAACAGTAGATGATCAGAACAATATACTAGAAAATCATGCAGTTATCATAACAGATGGTTTGATTGTTGAGATTCTAAGTTCTGAGCATGTAAATGGAAAATATCTGGCTAAAACATACATTGATGCAAAGAATCAGATATTAATGCCTGGTATGATCAATATGCATACACATATTCCGATGACTTATTTTCGTGGTCTGGCTGATGATTTGCCATTGAATGTATGGCTTGAAAAATATATTTGGCCAAATGAAGCAAAATATATTTCGGATTCATTTATTTATGATGCATCGATTCATGGAATTGCTGAGTTGATTAAAAATGGTATTACTCAGTTTAACGATATGTATTTTATCCCCACACAGACAGCCAATGCATGCGTGAAAGCAGGTATCAGAGCCGTTATTTCTGATATTGGTCTTGATTTTCCGATGGGTGATTTTCACCAACCTGACCAATGCTTTGAGAAAATCCGAAATCTGAAAGAGTCATATCAAAATGAAGATCATGTTCGTTTTTCATTAGGTCCTCATGCAATTTATACCTGTAGTGAGGAAACCTTAAAAAAATGCCGTGACATCTCTCAAAAAGAAAATGTGCTGATTCATATGCATTTATCTGAAACTGCTTTTGAAGTGGAACAATGTCTTGAAAAGAATGGACTCAGACCTGTTGAATATCTTGAAAAAATTGGCCTTTTAAATGAAAACCTGTTAATCGCCCACGGTGTTCATCTGAATGAAAAAGAAGTTGAATTGTTAAAGAAATATAATGTTTCAGTTTGCATTAACACAGAAAGTAATTTAAAGCTGGCTTCCGGATTTGCTCCTATTAAGCTTTATCTGGATTATGGTGTTAATCTCTGTTTAGGTACAGATGGGGTTGCAAGCAACAACAATCTGAGTCTTTTTGATGAAATGAGTGTTACTTCTAAAGTGCATAAAGCACTCAATATGGACCCCACTTTGCTTTCGGCTACTCAGATGCTCAGAATGGTAACTGTAAATGCAGCTAAGGCACTCGGACAAAAAGATATACTTGGCTCAATTGAACCAGGCAAGAAAGCTGATTTAGTTATCTTGAATACAGAGAATGTAGATAGTCAGCCCTTTTATCATCCCTCATCTTTGATTGTGTATTGTTTAAATCATTCAGCGGTCTCAGATGTCATCATTAATGGGAAAATTGTCATGAGAAACAAAGAACTCTTGACAATAAACGAATCTGAAATTATTGAAAAAGCAAAAGAATATAAAATGAAATTGAAATAAAGAGGTAATAATGGAAATCTTTGCAAAAAACCTAATCTACCTGAAACAGGATATTGTCAGCAAAGGACATTGTATCAGTCAAATGATTGACTATTTATTTGATAATAATCTGATTGACAGTAAAGAGGATTTTACAAAAGCTGTTTTTGACAGAGAAGAAATCATGTCGACTGGTATTGGCAGAGGTATCGCAATCCCTCATGGCAGAAGTAAATGTGTAAAAAAACTTTCCTGTGTTTTTATGACTTTAAAAAAGGATATCGACTTTGATTCAATTGATGGCGATCCTGTTAAAATTGTCTTCATGCTGGCAATCCCAGATAATACAAACAATGAATATATGAAGATTTTAGGACAAATTTCTAAAAATATGCGTGAAAATGAGCAACGGGATGCCCTGATTGCCGTTTCCACTTTCGAAGAAGCTTATCAGATTTTAAAGGGAATAGAAGATGATTTTTAATAAAAAACTCAGTATTTTTTTGTTGACAGCACTGATTTTACCCTTATCTGCCATTGATAAGAATGCCGGAACATCAGGTTTTCAATTTTTAAAAATGCATTATTCAGCGAGAGCTTTAGGAATGGCCAATGCTTTTACAGGTATGAAAGATGATGTAGATGTTGTTTATTTTAATCCAGCCGGACTTGCTCAGCAAAATGAGAAATCATTAAAATCAAACTACATTAATTATGTTGATGGGATGAATGGCGGATCTTTTGCATTTGTTATGCCTTATCAGAGAGAGGTAAAAGTTGGCTTTTTTGCTCAATATCTGAATTCAGGTACAATGAAGAGAACATCGGTTTTAAGTGATGGTTCATACAGTATTGATGGTGAATTTTCAGCATCTGATCTGATTGCAGGAATCTCATTAGCCAGAAAGTTTAAAGATAATCTTGATTTAGGGGTCAATGCTAAGTTTATCAGCGAAAATCTTGATGATGCCTCTGCTTCAGCAGTCGTTATAGATCTTGGACTTACTCACCAGACAAACAATAAAAATTTGGTAATAGGTGCCAGTGTACGCAATCTAGGTGTTCAGTTATCATATTACACAGAAGATGAAATCAAAGAAAAAATGCCAACGGTTTTTTCTGTAGGCGGAAATTATTCATTTACAGAAAAATTCAGGGGAAATCTGGATTTAGTAAAACCGATAGATAATGACTTCTATGGAAAATTAGGTTTTGAATACGATCTGGTACCACTCATGTCGTTAAGAGCCGGATTTGACAGCAGATCATCAGATTATAAGGCTGGAGATACTTATGAAGCGATGTCAGGGATTTCAGCTGGATTTGGTATTCATTACAAACGTTATTCTTTAGACTATGGTGTCGCTTCTATGGGTGATTTGGGTTGGAATAACCAGATTTCGATTGGATATCGTTTATGAAAATAAAGGCATTTTGCTTTATCTGTGCGAAAATGCTTGTTGTGGGCTTAGCGATTATGTTAAATGCCTGTAGCTCAACAGTCGTTTATTCCCGTCATGCTGAAGAAACAACGTATGCAAAAAAAACACTTTTAAAAGAAGGCTGGCAAGAAATGACAGTCTGCTTTTATGGTGAGGATTACCATGGCAGAATGACTGCAAATGGCGAGATTTTTGATATGTATGCAATGACAGCAGCCCATAAAACACTTGATTTTGGAACGAAACTTCTAATATGGGATGAAGATAATGATAAGAAAGTGGAAGTCAGAATCAACGACAGAGGTCCTTTTGTAGAGGGTAGAGACCTTGATATTTCATGGGCTGCTGCCAAAAAGATTGATTTGATATCGAGTGGAGTTAAAAAACTGAAGGTCAGAATAGAAAAGTAGTCTTTATTCTTAAAGATAACATTTATCTCTCTAGGTTGTAGTTTTCCGGAAATATGGCACTTCGCAAGCTCGGTTTCTAACTAATTATTTGTAAGCGTAACTGTCCTCAGTTACGCTTTAATAGTTCAACTAGGGATAGTTGAACTTACATGGGATAGTTGAACTTACAATGGATATGCGAAATGAAACGAATAATTTTCATCTAACTTCTGAGAAGTGCAAAAACTCATTTGTAAAATTTCTCTTTTCGATCTCTGATGATGTGGTTCCACTGATTAACTTGTTTATTATCAGCTTGATTTGGGTCAATTTCGATGACAGCAACTTCTTCTTTATCTTCTGAAAAACTGAGTATTCTTTCTCCCATTGTGGAAACTACCTGACTTTTTCCAGTAAAATAAAAATCTCTGCTTTTATTGACTTCATTACCAATACGATTACAAGTGATTCCAAACACTCTGTTTTCCAGACATCTGGTTAACATTGCCTGCTGACACCAGGGCATAACTAAATTGGATGGATGTGCAATGATCTGAGCTCCTTTAAGCATTAACGTACGGGCAGATTCAGGGAAATACCAGTCAAAGCATATCATCATGCCTACTTTTACATTGTTTTTCAGTGTAAAGACATTGAATCCCAGATTACCTTCAGAAAACCATCTTTTCTCTTCATTAAACAGATGAATTTTTCGATATAGATGAATATTGCCATCAGGGCAAACCATCATGGAAGAATTGTAAAACTGACCATTATCTATTTCAGGAAACCCGATGACGTAGGCGCAATTTTTTTGCTTAGCAAGTTTTTTAAAAGCTGTTGCGGTAGGTCCGTGAAGATAATCTTCAGCGACTGATCTGACTTCTTCCTGTTGATCGAAAACATATCCAGAAGTACAAAGTTCTGGAAACACCAACAAATCGGCATCTACTGTATCTGCCATGTCTAACATTTTTTGGAGGTTTGCGTCCCGATTGAGTAAAACAGGTCTAAACTGACACATTGCTACATTGAATTTCATTAAAACCTCGTATTTTCTATTTATTGATTATGATTGTTTGATTGTTTTAGTTTTTCGTACAACACTTCATACTGACGGATACAAGTTTTCCATGACCAGTCAGCATTCATTGCATTCTTAATATATTTATCAAAAAGAGTTTTATCCTGCCAGACATCAAGTGCTTCATTGATGATGGAAATAAAGCTGTTACTGTCATAACTGGAGAATAAAAAACCATTCACTTTGGATGAATCAGGACAGGTTTGATCAAAAACCGCATCAGCAAGTCCACCCGTATGATACGCAATAGGGATGATACCATATTTTAACGCATATAAAAATGAGACACCATCGGGTTCTGATCGGGTGGGTAAAAGGATAAAGTCCGATCCTGCAAGTATCAGGTGTATAAATTCTTCATCGTAATCTCTGATGTAACGAACATTCTCCAGACTGTTTAACAGCTTCTCAGTTTCCGGTTCAGGATAGTCTTCGCCTGTTCCATATATTAATAACTGAACAGGCATCTCTTTTAACTCGTTAAGAGAATCTAAAATCAGATCAAAACCTTTTTCATTGGATAACCTTGTACCAAAGAATAGAATAGGGATTTCTTCTCTGTCAGCCAGATTTAGCTTTTCCTGTAATATGACTTTATTGTAAAAACGCCCAAATAGATTATCAGATGAATATTTGCAGGGAATAAAAGTATCTATAGCCGGATTCCAGATTCCATAGCGAATACCATTCATGATCCCATAAAGTTTATCTGCACGATTTTGGAAAAATTGTCTGTATTCTGATTCTTCTTTTTGTACTTCTATTGCATAGTTTTTACTACACAGATTAATCATATTACTAAATAATAACCCAATCTTTAAGGCTGAGTCTGCTCCATTGATTTCTATCTCATTTTTGTGAAATTCATTGGGCATATATTTATATATGCTTTCTTTAAAAATTACAAAATCCTCAGATAAATCGTGCAATGTAAGTAAAACAGGATAGTGTTCAGTGACAGGATTATTTTTGCGAAGAAGGGGTAGAATTGCACTAAGTGCTGAATGACATTGAATGATAAAAGATTGATCAAGTGACTGGATAAATTCTACAACACTTTTGTTAAACAGGAGAAGCGTTTCATTATCGTTTTTTAATTCTTCTCTGGAGAAAAAACCATTTAGTGGTTTAATCAGATAAACAATTGAATCAGTTGCTGGTAAGAACGTCTCAAAAACAGCACTTTCACGAAAATGGGTATGAGCTTTCACTTTGTCATCATTGATTTTCAATGTATCATACCAGGGTAAAATCGTAAAAGCATGTGTGTTGTTTAAATTGAGTATAAACTGTTCAAGTAGAAGCGCTTGTCTGGATTGCCCTGTGAAAGGGCTAAGTTCAGGAACGATTTGGATTACTTTCATTGAGTCCTCCTATAGATTTCTCCATCTTCTGTGTAGCCAGAACCACATTTCAGGAAATCTTCTTATATAATCCTCTATATGATAATTGATTTTTTGAGTTAAGTCAAGAATATTTTCTTCATTTAGCTCAATATTATCCGTATAGATGGGTTCACAGATGAAACACTGATGTTTATAGAAGCCTTTTCTGACATCAAAAGCCAGAACTATAGGGGATTTTGTTTTTAAAGATAATTTTGCGACACTGGTAAAAACTTTGGTCTGGATTCCTAAAAATGGTAAATCAGATCCATGTTTCCCTGCATACTGATCCACCAGAAAACCAACTGTCTCTTTGTTGATCAGTGCATTTATGATTGTTTTTAATGCACTTTTCATGGGTAAGGTATGTACACCTGATTCCAGTCGGGAATGATTGATATATTCATCAAAGAGTACATTCCGCTGGCTTTTAACGACTGCA
>JAGOCT010000105.1 GCA_017998585.1 Candidatus Cloacimonadota bacterium
TCGACTTATAATGGTGATATTTCATATTTCCCTTACTTTAATGTGAGTGTGCCCTTGTACAAGCACCGTTTTGGATTTGCTTATCAGAGTGTGAGCAACGGAAAATTTAGTGCTGAACAAAAAAATACAAGCGGATCTGATGTGTTTACTGAGATCAGAAAAGCAGATAATGCCTTATATCAGGCAGACATGTTTTATGCTTATCAGTTTGACAACTTAAATCTCAGTTTATCAATCAATTATCTATTTGGACATAAAATCAACTATGCCAAAGCAGATTATGAAGATACTAATCTGATTGATACAAAATATGAGATTGAAGAAACGTTTAAAAGTCCTGGTCTAACTCTAGGCTTTTCTAAAGAGTTTAATAAAAAAGTCTCTATGGGTGGAACCGTTAGTATTCCTGTTGAGTTAAAGGGTGATAAATCATACAAGACTATTACCTTAAATGAAGGGATCACTTCTGAGACATACAAATTACCATTAAAAGTATCTTTCGGTGGTGCAGTGAACTTTTATAAAAACTGGGATATGGCGATGGATATCGATTATGATTTATGGAGTCAGAGCGATATGTATGAAAATGCAAACGATGGCTACCGTGTGGCTTATGGGATCGAGTATCAGGGATCTGTGAATCAAGAACAGTTTTTTAAAAAAATCTCTCAGAGAGCAGGATTTGCCTACAAAGTGTCTCCATTAAACAGTATCGGAAACGATGCGCATGAGCTGACAGAAACATCCTTCACTTATGGTTTTTCCATCCCAATCAAGACGCATGATTCGAGAATAGATTTTGCAGTAAAATACTTTAACAGAGAGAGTAACGAAAGCAATTATCAGGAAAATGGTATTCTTTTCAGTATTGGAACAACTGGATTTGATATTTTCAAAAAACCATTAGACAGAAAGGGTCATAGAGACATTCCTGTACCTGATGAAACAGGCAGATTTTGATGATTTTTAACGATTTAGACAGTTATAAAGATTTTCTGAGTAAGCATGACCCTCTTTTATTTGATGGTCATCTTTCTTTTTTAGAGATGAAAGCATTTTCTGAATTTGCTGAACCTTCGCTGAAGAGAGTCATTAAAGCAGTAAAATCACATGAACGCATCCTGATTTTTGGTCATGATGATGCAGACGGCATTACCAGTCTTTATATTATGTATGACTATCTAAAGCAGACCGGATGTGATTTATTATATTATCTGCCTAATCGTGAAATAGAAAATCACGGTATTCGCGAAAATGTGATCCGTTATGCCATAGAGAATCAGGTAAAACTGATGATAGTCGTTGATAATGGAATCTCATCGGTTGATGGAGTTGCCAGGCTCAATCAGGCAGGTATTGATTGTGTCATTCTTGATCATCATCTGATTCCTGAAAAACTGCCAGAAGCCTGTGCTATCCTGAATCCCAAGCTTTTTAGCGGAGCTAATGGAGAACATGCAACCAGCCAGGTTACATCAGATTTAAAAGCTGAAAAACCATATCAGGGAGACCTGAAAATGCTTGCAGGTGTAGGCGTATGCTTTTTCTTTCTGCATTGTCTGAGTCAATATTTTAAAAACATAGAATTGAAAGAAGAATATCTTTTCTGGACAGCCATTGGCAGTATTGCTGACAGAGTACCGATGACAGGGGTAAATCATCTCATTGTCAGACAGTTACTGAATGAGTGGGATAAATGTACCGTTTCTCCTTTGATAGAGTTCATTTCTGGTAAATCAGGTTCAACAGCCACTCATCAGGAGAAAATCCTCTTTTTAAATTCTCTGATTCGCTTTTTCTATTTTGGCAGACAGTTGAACGGAAGTCATTTATGCTTTTCTTTCCTGTTATCCGAAAGTAGAGAAGCTATGGAAAACTATTACAATAAGTTAATGGTATTGAAAGATGAAAATCAGGTGCTGACAGACACAAATGAAGCGATTATCAATCAGGAAGTGATTCAGATGATCGATCGTATCATTTTGGAAAATGCGTCTGAGTGTGAGTTATTACACAAAGAGGTTAACAAACAATTACATCTGTTCTACAGAGATAAACAACTGATGAGTGTTGTGTATGTGGATTATCAAGGTCGTTTAGCTTACTCTTTGATTGGCAGACTGGCTGGGAATCTGGTCAACCGCTATCATTGTCCGGTAATGATTTTACAGACTAAGCATTCTCCTCAAAGCGCTGAACATCATGAAAATAGCGCTCAGACAAGTCAATTGGTTTGTGAAGCCAGATGTCTGGACGGTTTTCACTGGTTGAATTGCTTTAACAGTTTTGCCGATATCCTGGTCAATTTTGGGGGGCATGTGAAGGCAGCCGGATTTCTGATGAATACTGAAAATCTGACAGAATTGATTAGCCGTTATCATCAGTATCTGATTCAGCATATCGCTAGCACTCAGACCGCTGAAGTGAATAAGCAACATCATTCTGTAAAAAGAACAGAGTATCATGCAGTTCTCAAATATTCTCCTGATATATGGAAATCGCTTCTTGATTTTTATGAAGCATGTCTGCCTTATGGAGAAGGTTTTTCAGAAAGCGTTATATGTATTAGTAATGATTTGTCTGACAATGACTTACTTAAATCATGTATTGAAAATAGGGAGTATTTTGTTAATCAATTCATTTTTGATAAGATAGCTGAAAATCATGATAAAATCAATGAGATCGTTTTAACTGCATCCAACGACTGGAATCAACTCAAAGTGCTTCATTATCAGTAGGTTGGATAAATATAGAAGCGAAGGCAGATCACCTTCGAAAATTTGCTAAGAAAAGAGAGGTTATTATGCAAGTGAATCAGTCACTTTGTGATGTGTGTGGAACTTGTGCCAGTGTATGCCCTGTCAGTGCTATCAGGGTAAAAGAATTTGAAATTGTTTTTGATAATGATAAATGTATTCACTGCCGGAAATGCCTGAGAGTATGTCCCCTTGAAGCAATTCAGGAGGAAAAATGATTAAGCATATTGCCGATTATTATGATGTCGTCATTATTGGAGGCGGTCCTGCTGGTGCTGTAACTGCCCGTTATGCTGTAGAAAATGGTGCATCGGTTTTGATTTTGGAAAGAGACAGAGAGCCAGGCATACCGGTTCGATGTGCGGAAGGTGTTTCTCATGCAGGGATTGAGCCATTTATTGATATTGACGAAAAGTGGATTTGCACCCAGATAAAAGGGGCTTCGTTACATTCTCCAGATGGAAATTTTGTAGAGATGTACAACAATGGATTGGGTTATGTCCTTGAGAGACGTGTATTCGATCGTGCATTAGTTGATTTAGCCTGCTCAAAAGGAGCTGTAATGCTCACAAAAGCAGATGCACTTGATTTACTCAGAGATAAAGACCAACAGATAGAAGGGGTAAGTTTTAGTCATCTGAATCAGCTGTATTCTGTTAAATGTAAGATTGTGATTGGGGCAGATGGTGTCGAATCTCAGGTTGGCAAGTGGGCTGGTATTAATACCACTCTGGCGCTGGATGACATTGATACCTGTGTGCAATATACGGTGAATAATATCAAAGTCAATCCGGATTTATGCCGTTTCTATTTTGGAAATGAAGTTTCACCTGGTGGTTATCTGTGGATTTTCCCTAAATCTGATACCTCTGCCAACATTGGTATTGGTGTAGGTGGAAGCGATACATTACCTGGTAAAGGACCAAAGTTCTATCTGGATCGTTTTATGGAGCAGAATTTCCCCAATGCTTCAGTTAATTATATGGTTTGTGGTGGAGTGCCTACCTCTAATGGAACCGGATTTGTGACTGATCATGTGATGCTGGTGGGTGATGCTGCGCGTCAGGTAAATCCGATTACCGGTGGTGGAATAGTTCAGGCAATGATAGCTGGAAGACTTTGTGGCGAAACTTGCGCTAAAGCACTTAAAAATGGCGACTTCAGTAAAAAGTCATTAAATGAATATGAAAAGAGATGGGATAAGACCTTAGGTGCTAATCAACGATTTATGTATTCAGTTAAAAATAATTTTATGAAAATGGATGACAATAAATTCAACAGTATAGTCAGGGCTGCAAAATCAGTTGACCCTGATAAGTTTACCATGTATTCTCTCTTTAAAGAAGCACTAAAAGAAGATCCGATTCTTTTAGCAAAAATGGCCACATCATTTCTTGTATCCAGAATCAAATTCGACTGGTAGTTATGGAAAAACGAACCAAAGAACTGTTACGTAAGAGTATTCATGTCAGCTCAATCTCCATTCCCTTATTTTACCGATATGTGATGAATTATGACAAACAAAACTCGCTTTTGATACTATTGTCATTAGCGGTAGTATCAATTAGTGTTGAGTATTTCAGACTGGAAAACAGGTCATTCAGAAAGCTTTTCTATGCGGCTTTTGGTATCATGCTCAGAAAACATGAACTGAGAAATTTTAGCGGTGCTTCCTTCCTGTTAACGGCTTCAATATTTTGTATTGCTTTTTTCCCTAAGGATATCGCCTTTCTGTCGATGAGTTTTTTATCAATTGGAGACACTTTTGCCGCTTTGATAGGTATCAGTTTTGGTAAAAGAAAATTTACTTTCGTTAAAAAAAGCCTTGAAGGAGCGATTGCCTGCTTTGTTAGTACATTTATCTTCGCTCTGTTTTATATCAATCCTGTCATTGCATTTTTTGGTGCATTAGGCGCAACAGTTGCTGAACTGATAAACCTGCCTGTGGATGACAATGTCAGAATACCTGTAATATCAGGCTTAGTGATGATTTTAGTCTATATTATGTTACCCGAAAATATAGAATATTCAGACAATATCTTCCGTCTGTTATTCTAAAAAAGAGGCTCATGTGAAATTAACATTTATAATACCGGCATTAAATGAAGAAGATAGTATTAAAATTCTGTATCAGGAAATTCTCAGTCAGATTAAAGACTGGGCTTATGAAATTATTTTTATTGACGATGGGAGTACAGATAAGACACTGCAGGTGATGAAAGAATTAGCGGTAAAGGATAAAAATGTCAAAGTCATTGTGTTTAGAAAAAACTTTGGTAAATCATCTGCTTTACAGGTTGGTTTTGAAGAAGCTGAAGGTGATATTGTGTTTACAATGGATGCAGATCTGCAGGATAATCCAATAGAAATCCCACGCTTTATACAGGAAATTGAGAATGGGTATGATATGGTAACCGGTTGGAAACAAAAAAGATATGACCCCATCTCAAAAACATTGCCTTCAAAGCTGTTTAATGCCGTTACGTCTCATACGTTTAAACTGAAGCTCCATGATTACAATTGCGGTTTTAAAGCATACCGTAAACAAGTCATTAAAGAAATTGATGTCTATGGAGAGATGCACCGGTATATCCCTGCGCTAGCAAAAGCGAAAGGTTTCAAAATCAAGGAAATCAGCGTTGAACATCGTGCAAGACAGTATGGAAAATCAAAATTTGGTATTGAACGCTATCTGAGAGGTTATCTTGATTTGATGACTGTAAAACTGGTTACCGATTATTCCCGTAGTCCATTATACCTGTTTGGTGGCATTGGTACCCTCATGTCATTTATTGGTTTTGTGGTAATGATGTACCTCTTTGTTTTGCGTATATTTCATTTAGCTTACTTATCAAACAGACCTATTCTCTTTTTTGCGGTTGTATTGATGGTGGTCGGCGTTCAGTTTATATCCATTGGTTTAATTGGAGAACTGCTGGTGAATCAGAATCGTAAGCATAATAAAATGAAAAACATATCTGTTCGCGAGAAAATCAATTTATAGTGTGGTGAAGCCGATGATCGTACGACAAGTATCCTGCTTGATTCAGAACCTTTTCTTTCGCAAGCTGGTAGTACGACAAGCAACCTGCTTGTTTCAGAACCTTTTCTTTCACAAGCTGGTAGCTTACGTTACAACGACATCGCAACTCATGTACGACGAGCATCTTGCTTGCAGAAAAAAATCGTACTGCGAGCATCTTGCTTGCAGAAAATAGCTGGTTAAATGTATTCTTTCATGCTTTGTTCATGAGTATCGGAGGTAATATGTTAAGATATTTATTAGCGATGTTACTCCTCACTTTTCTGACTTTAAACGCTACTGTACCTTATCACCCTGATCCTGACTGGATTTCCAGCGACAGCAATCAGTATTCTACCGGATGTATCTGGTCTGATATCAATCAAGATACTTACCCTGACCTGGTTATCGCCAATGGCAATGATATGGCAAGGCAAAGGCTGGTTGTTTATTATAACAGCCCTCAGGGTTTATCACAATCTATTGGCTGGATGTCTGATGATATTGATTACCATGGTCATTTAGATGCTGGAGATGTCAATGGAGATGGATTTCCGGATATTGTTGTCTCGGTTTATATTGGTGAAACTGGCTTTAACAGT
>JAGOCT010000106.1 GCA_017998585.1 Candidatus Cloacimonadota bacterium
CCCCTAAATCGGGTCAATTCAATTCTGATAAGAATCTGTTAAAACATTTACAGATAATCTTTCATTAAGTCTCAATCCCCTAAATCGGGTCAATTCAATTCTGATAGTACCCCTTTCAAAGTCGCTCTGGGAGGGACTTAAAATGGCACTTTTTTACAATGATTGTTGTAGCGATAGGTGTGGGATATAGGTATAACACCTCGACTATACGTAAGTTGTTGGAAAATAAGCCTTTGAAAAATTGGTGATGATTTTTAGCTTAAAATGTATAAATTGCTGATAATCGAACACTTACAAAAATGGAGGTTTTTTGAGTAAATCATTGTAAATTTGCTGTTCAAAAAGAGACAAAAACACGACTATAATGATGTTAAGATCATATGAATTAAAATACAAACATAGAGAAATTATGTCAAGTATTTTTTTGGATTTTTTAAAAATCGATATTGGAGACTGTTCAATTTTTAAGACTTAGAAGCTAACAGCACTATTTAATGATTTTGAGAATAGGGCTTTAACCTTCATAAGTCTATGCTTTTTAAAAAAATGTATTATTTACGTGACGGCAGTTCTTAAAATGCGCCTTTATAAAAATCCGTTAAGACGAAGGGAAACTCGATTGGATGCGAACAACCGCATGTTTGAAGCTGATAGCTTACTTATATACTTAACTATACTATCAGCAAGTTTGCGGTGGAACCCAAGAGAGTGACCAAAGACAGGATTTTTATAACAGCGCTTGAATTTCTTTGCTTCGTTTCTTTTTTCAAGAAAAGAAATGAAGAGTTGATTTTAAAATAAGATTATTGTAACTACTCAGGAGGTTTGATCTATAATATGCCAATGGTTAACAATATTCCTCGGCAAACATAACAGTGCCAAAAACCTGTCTTTCTTAGCGTTAGCACAATCGCGAAGCGCTGAGCAGAACAAAATGTAGCAAAGAACAATCTCCTATAGGACTTCTTGCATGAAAAAGATTCTCCCTCCGGGATTTGAGAACAGTTTATGCATGAAGCTCATCAGGGAGATCCTTCGTTTCACTCAGGATGACAAGCACTTCGTTGATTTGAGTTATGCCGGAGATGATAGTAAACGACAGAATATAAGCAGAATGTTTTTAGTTAGGTACACCTGAGTAGTTACAATTTAACAAATTCTAATAAAAAAAGATAAAATAACCCCTTTTTATAGATAATGAAGTCTGAAATAGCGATTAACAAGGAAATTGAGTTGAGCAGTCTCCAATATTGAGATATCGGTTTGTCTTTGTAATTTGAGGATTTTAAAGTATTATCGCTACATTTTTAAATGATTAACCACAAAAACGCACAAAAAACACGAAAATGGGGGATGATCTCGGATTTTATGCAGGAAGTTCATCAGGGAGATCGTTCTTTGCTTCACTTTGTTACGCTCAGTGCTTCGCATTAGCGCTTACGCTCAGGATGACAACGTTTTTGGTACTGAGAGGTCTGCCAAAGGAATGAGTAAAAAGATATAATCTTCCGATAAATGTATAAACTGTTAGGAGGATTTTACGAAATGGAACGAAGCGAAATGCCGTAAATCCGGTATATCGTACTGCGAGCATCTTGCTTGCAGACTTTTCTACAAGCGGGACGCTTGTAGTACGTTTTCGGACGTACGGCGCTTCGCTTCGAACGTCCCTACAGACTGCTTTGACATTTTGTAGAACGTCCATAATAGTTTTTTCTACAAGCAAGATGCTTGTAGTACGGAAAACTACTTCTACAAGCAAGATGCTTGTAGTACGGAAAACTACTTCTGCAAGCAAGATGCTCGCAGTACGAATGTTGTAATTCATTAAAAAAGGGGGACGTATGTCCCCCTTAATCTATTGTGTCTGTCTGATTTTATTCAAGACCTGCAAAACGACGATAAGCTGTATAACGTTCTTTGACGAATTTAGCCATTTCTTCACGGTATTCCGCAGCTGCTTCAGGAGCAGTGCGTTTTAATGAAGTGTAACGGGTTTCGCCATCAACGAAATCTCTGACATCCACTGTTGGCTCTTTTGAATCTAAGGTGAATGGGTTTTTACCTTCGAGTTTGTTCATTGGGTTGTAACGGTATAATAACCAGTAACCGGAATCAACTGCTTTTTTCTCTTCTTTCTGAGCCATTGCCATATCGATACCATGATTGATACAAGGTGCATAGGCTAAGATAATAGAAGGTCCGTCATACGCTTCAGCTTCTTTAATTGCATTGAGTAACTGCATTTTGTTTGCACCCATTGCAACTGAAGCAACGTAGATATAACCATAGCTCATGAGCATCATGCCCAGATCTTTTTTAATGGTTTTCTTACCGGATTCAGCAAAACGGGCGACAGAACCGATTGGTGTAGATTTTGAAGCCTGACCACCGGTATTAGAGTAAACTTCAGTATCCAATACAAGGATATTGACGTTGTTATTGGATGCAAGTACGTGATCTAATCCGCCGTAACCAATATCATAAGCCCAGCCGTCACCACCAAATGCCCATACTGATTTCTGAACGAAGAATGCTTTTAATTCAAAAACTTTACGAAGAAGTGTCTGAGTTTCGCCGGTAGCAGATGCGATTGCGGCATCTAATAATGCTTTGATTTTTTTAGAATTCTCTTTAGCAGCCGTATCAGTTGCTTTGAAGTTTTCAAGTGCATATTTAAATCCGTCTTTTAATTCAGCAGGGATTTCCATGTTGATTAATTTTTCAAGTGCTGATTTTAAAAGTTTACGGTTTGAATTAACAGCCAGTCTCATACCTAAACTGAATTCTGCGTTGTCTTCAAATAAGGAGTTGCCCCAAGCAGGTCCAAAACCTTCTTTGTTTTTGCAGTAAGGAATACTTGGGAATGTACCGCCCCAGATAGAAGAACAACCGGTTGCATTGGCAATGATCATACGATCGCCATATAACTGAGTGATTAATTTAACGTAAGGAGTTTCTCCACAACCAGCGCAAGCGCCTGAGAATTCCATTAATGGTTGTTTGAACTGAGAACCTTTAACCGTTCCTTCGTTCCATTCGCCAATCACATCTTCAGGTAAGTTGATGAAGAATTTATAGTTTTCAGTTTCGCCAAGTTCTCTTTCTTCAGCGATTGGTTTCATGACGAGTGCTTGTTTTGGACATTCTTTAACGCATGCCTGGCAACCCTGACAGTCATCAATGTAAACCTGGATTTTGTATTGTAAATCATTTTTGCCCATTGCTTTAATGGTTTTGAAAGAAGCAGGTGCAGCTTTCAGATCATCAGCAGTCATCTGTTTTGGACGAATCGCTGCATGAGGACAAACAATCGCACACTGGTTACACTGAATACAGTTTTCAGAAATCCAGTGAGGGACAAATGCAGACACACCGCGTTTTTCAAGTGCAGCAGTACCGGTATTCATGACACCGTCAATAGGCATCTGGGAAACCGTGATTTGGTCGCCTTGTTCTCTCATGATTGGTTCGATTACTTTACGTGTAAATGCATCAGAATCAGCAGGGATTAACTGTTTGATTTCAGTTGCTTTTCCTGGAAGAGCTGCAGGTACAGGCACTTCGATCAGCGCTGCATCTGTCATATCAACTGCTTTCCAGTTCATTTCTACGATATGTTTACCTTTTTTGATATATGATTTTTTGATTGATTTTTTGATCATTTCAAGCGCTTCTTTACGGTCTAAAACGCCTGATACGAGGAAGAATGCAGTCTGCATAACGGTATTGATACGCGCACCAAGACCAACATTGTTAGAAATGGTTAACGCATCGATATTGTAGAATTTAATTTTCTTTTCGATGATGGTTTTTTGCATATCTTCAGTCAAATGTTCGAAAACTTCTTCTGTTGACCAGTTAGAGTTTAAGAGGAAAGTACCGCCTTCTTTGATACCAGAAAGGATGTCATAACGGCCGATAAATGCCTGATTATGGCAAGCGACAAAGTCAGGTCTCTGAACTAAGTACTGAGACTGGATTCTGGATTTACCAAATCTTAAATGGCTACGAGTGATACCACCAGATTTTTTAGAATCGTACTGGAAGTAACCCTGAGCGTATAAATCAGTGTTGTCACCGATGATTTTGATCGAGTTTTTGTTAGCGCCGACTGTACCGTCTGAGCCTAAACCCCAGAAGAGACAACTGCTTGTGCCTGCAGGAATTGAACTGACTTCTTCGGTAATTTCAAGAGACAGATGAGTTACGTCATCATTGATACCAACGGTGAAACCGTGTGTGCATTTGCCGTCTAAGTGTTTATAAACTGCTTTAACCATTGATGGTGTAAATTCTTTTGATGATAAACCGTAACGGCCACCGATGATGGTTAAGCCCTGACGATCTTTCAATGCAGTTACTACATCCTGGTATAATGGTTCGCCTAAAGAACCTGGTTCTTTGGTACGATCAAGTACAGCGATTTTTTTAGCGCTTGCAGGAATGACATTGATAAAGTGTTTTAATGAGAAAGGTCTGAATAAGCGAACTTTAACAAGACCGTATTTTTCGCCGTTTGCATTGAGGTAATTGATTGCTTCTTCAATTGTTTCAACAGCACTACCCATTGCAACGATAATGTTTTCAGCATCTTCAGCACCGACATAGTCAAAGAGTCTGTAATTACGGCCAGTTACTTTTGATACTTTTTCCATATATTCTTCAACGATAGCAGGGGTTGCATCGATGAAAGTATTAACTGTTTCACGACCCTGGAAATATACATCTGGGTTCTGAGCACCTACTTTTGATTTTGGGTTTTCAGGATTTAAGGCACGTGAGCGGAATTCTTCAATATACTGTGGTTCAACTAATTCAGCAAGTGTTTCATAATCTACTTCTTCGATTTTCTGAACTTCGTGAGAAGTACGGAATCCGTCAAAGAAGTGCAGGAAAGGAATTCTGCTTTTTAAAGTGGATAAATGAGCAACAGTTGCCAGATCCATAATTTCCTGAACAGATGCGGAAGCAAGCATAGCCCATCCGGTATTTCTGACTGACATTACGTCTGAATGGTCACCAAAAATAGATAAAGACTGAGCAGCGAGTGAACGTGCGGTTACGTGGAAAACAGTAGGAATCAATTCACCTGCAATTTTATGCATATTAGGGATCATTAATAATAAACCCTGTGAAGCAGTAAAGGTCGTTGTTAACGCACCAGCTGCTAACGCACCGTGAACTGCACCTGCAGCACCGGCTTCTGATTGCATTTCGATTACATCCACTTTTTCTCCAAACAGGTTTTTACGGCCTGCTGCAGCCCAAGCGTCAGCAAACTCTCCCATGTTTGAAGATGGAGTGATAGGATAAATCGCAGCTACATCACTAAACGCATAAGCGATATGAGCAGCAGCATTGTTTCCGTCCATTGAATGCTTTTCAAATTTCTTCATGATCTATCTCCTTTTATTTTTTAAAAATCACACCTATACACAATCTTAAAGATTTTAATATCAGGTTTTTGTCAATCTTTTCTTGCAAAAATCGTAAATAATTCTGGTGCAAAGCGTTGAGTATTTCGTATTTGAGAAATAAAGAAAAAGTAGGTTCTTGAGACAAGTACTTATGATAAAATGAATTTATAATACTTCATATTAAGAAACGTTTTGATAAGGAAAGGATAAGGGAAGGATAAGGAAAGGATTAGAAAAAACTGTTTCTTAATGATGAAAATTAGAAATTTTTTGCATAAGGATCATTTATAAAATTAACAAAAAACTAACATAGCCTTTAAATTAAAAAAACTTGACGAATCTAAGTTTATATGCTTATTTGATTATGAAGAACAGGAGTTAATATGATAAATAAAACAATAGTCGTGCTGGATGATGAAGCTGATATTTTAGAAATGATTGCCGTGAATCTGAAAAAGTCTGGTTTTGAGCCAGTTTGTTTTGAGTTTGTTGATGAATTCTGGACCTATCTGTCTAAGAATATCCCTGCATTGATTATTTTGGATTTGATGCTAAACAATGCCGATGGATTTGAAGTCTGTAAACTCATTCGTTCCAAAGAAGAATATGCACATATCCCAATCATCATGCTGACAGCGAGAACTGAAGTAACCGACAAAATCGTCGGGCTGGAAATCGGCGCTGATGATTATGTAACCAAACCTTTCTCTCCCAGAGAATTATTGGCACGCATCAAAGTCATACTCAGAAGAACGGAAAGTTCTGCAAAGTCAAATGATTTAATCTCTTTTGATAACATTTTCGAAATGAATCTCAATAAATACGAAGTAAAAGTCAAGGGGAAAAAAGTTGATCTAACGACAACTGAGTTTAAAATTCTCAGACTCTTATCAGAAAAACCAGGCTGGGTATATAGCCGTGATCAATTGCTGGATTACCTTTGGGGTAATGA
>JAGOCT010000107.1 GCA_017998585.1 Candidatus Cloacimonadota bacterium
AGTCTGACTGAGTCAGGTCTTGATTATTTTCTTTATAGTGTTTCTCCAGTTTTTTAAAGCGTTCAGTAAATTTCTCGTTACTGATACGCAGGGCGGTATCTGCATCAAAACCTAATTTTCTGGACAAATTTACAATGGTGAATAACAGGTCACCGATTTCTTCTTGTATATTATCACTATCTTGATTTGCAATCGCTTGATGCAGTTCATCCGTTTCTTCTTGAAGCTTATCAAAAATAGGTTCCAGATCAGGCCAGTCAAAGCCCACAGCAGCTGCTTTCTCCTGAGTTCTCTGAGCGACAATCAGGGAAGGCATGGCTTTAGGAATCCCTTCAAGAACAGATTCTCTGTGTTTTTTTTCTTCCATTTTGATGAGTTCCCAATTCTTCTTTACCTGATGAACAGAATTAACTTCTTTTTCAGCAAAGATGTGAGGGTGTCTTGAGATCAGTTTCGTGATAATTTTCTGAAAGACTTCTTTTTCATCAAAATGCTTATTTTCTTTAGAAATCTCAATTTGAAGGGCTATGTGTAACAAAAGATCACCCAATTCTTCAGAAAGATGCTGATAATCTTTATTGTCAATTGCTTCAATACATTCATAGAGCTCTTCAATAAAATTAGGTACTAATGTTTCATTTGTTTGCACTTTATCCCAAGGACAACCTGTTTCAGGATGCCTTAGACGCTTCACAATATTGAGTAATGCTTCAAAACTGTTTTTCATATTTCATTTTCCAGTTGTTTTATGATGGATATGATATTATTTTTTAATTCTGGTTCTATTGCTGTTCCTGCTAGTGTATGATACAAATTTGGTAATAGCGCTTTATCTATTAAATTTTTATTTACAAGATAGTAGTTAAACATAAAAAGCAGATAGAATTTTGCTCTATCATTCTGAATCAGTGCAGCAATGTTATTTAATCTTGAAAACTTCATATTATGTGTTAATCCAAAAATGATATAATCAGAAAACTGAGCATTTTCTCTATGAGAAATGATTGGGTTCATGAAGCTTTGCCATGTATTTGAATCATTTTTGCAGATATTAAGCAGAATTGCTTTTGTTAAAATTTCATCAGTTGATTTAATAATGGAATTTATCAGACTAATATCATTTTGCGTAAGCACTTTATCTTCAGTTACAAGTAAGGAAATGACGAGTTCTTCTTTTAGCATCATATTTTTTATCTGAGCATCATGCTGTTGTTTTAACTGAACAATTTGTTGAGCATCAGTATTACCTTTTAGATTTCTTTCTAATTCACGCTTTAGTTGTTCAATTTTTGCGATGTAATCATCCTGATCGAGAATCGTTTTTCGTCTAAAAGAATTGATTTCTCTAATTTTGAATTTTGAATATCGGGTATAGAAGAGATTGTACTCTCTGGTAAACCAATCTTCATTGAGTTTCCATGTGTTTTCCTTTAACATATTGTCAATCATTTCAACAAATGAAATTAAAGGAATTTCAGCCCCTCTTTGCAATTTTTCTAATGAAATATCTGCTGTAACTTTTACATATTCGTCTCTGTCTATACTCAGTTTTTGTAAGACTTTGATACTATCTTTGAATGGCAGATTTCCAAGTGCTTTAGCCAGAGCAAGTTTTAAACGAGGAGAAGAGGATTCGGAATATTTACTTAAAAGATTGATTGCTTCCGGATTTCCTGTAGAACCAAGTGCTTTGATTACTTCGATTTGAATATCTTCAATTGGAGAGCTTAGATAACGGGATAGGATATTAATTGTTTGCTGATCTTCTATTTTAGATAATGCATCTATTGCTGCTTTTTTAATCTCTTTTTCATCAGCTCGAATGAGTTCATCCAGTAATGTCCAGGCATTATCAGAATTTTCAACAGAAATAACAGCTCTGTAAATGTGAGCCTGTACTTCGAAGCTGACATAATCACATTGCAGTTTTATAAATTGATATAGATTATCATTATGAGTTCTGATAATATAATCCACTATCAGAATTTTTGTATTTGGATCGCTTTTGTTCCATAATTCTTTTATAAAGCTATCTGCCTGCTCGTCATGCATTTTATCCAATGTATTCAATGCTTTTTCTATGATATTGAGATTTTGAAAAGTGCAAATCTTTTTCATAAGGTTGAGGGCTGTTTTATCAGGATAATCAAAAATGGCAGTAATGATTTCCATATGTTCAGAGTCATCCATTTTCATTACATCTGTTTCAAACTGATGAAGCGGTCTTGGATCTTCGTTTTTTGCCGTAATGATTAGACCAATCGTTTTACATTTAGTAGAATTACTATTAATCAATAGACTGATTTTTGTTTTAATCTCTTTATAGGGTAATAAGGAGAAAAAGATAGCAATATAATAAAGTTTATTGTAATTTTTAGTCTCAAACAATTCCTGTATAATTTTATTTGCTTCATTTTCACTGTAAAGATATAGCTTGATAATTGCAAAACCGGCAACTAATGAGTTTGTATCAGAACAAAGAGAATAAACTGTTCTGATTTGTTCCATTCCTGCCAGTTGGATAAAGAGGATTTTTGCATATTCCTGAATAATTGAATGGTTTATTTTAAAATATTTTCTAAGGATATTCCATGCATTGAAATCACCCAGATTGATTAAGGATTTGGCTCTCTCTAGTTCAAGCATGAAATTTTTGTCTAGATCAATATTGTTCAGAATTGTAATTGAAAGGGGATGATTGATTTTAGCAAGAGATTTTATGCCTTCAAGATAGAGATTATTATCCCCGTTTCTCAATAATTCGATAATGATAGGGATTACTTTAGGCGTATTTAACTTACCAAGCAATTCTATTATGTGGTATCTGTTTTTTAATTGAATCTTTTCATGTATTTCTGAGAAAATTCTTAAGCATACATCTTGATTTAATGAAGAGATAAAGTTCATTGTATATTCGCAAACGAGTGCATTATTGTCTAAAGCGAGATTGATAATGGTTATTTCATCATAATCATCTTTAAATAAATGCAATGAACGAGCAAGTTCTTGTCTTACCAGTACATTTTTTGAGTGAGCAATTTTTTGCAGATAGAAGCTGATATCATCTCCCAGATTTTTTAAGGCTAAGATTGCGTGAATTTGTAAAGATAAGTTTTTAGATTGAACAAAACCTTCCAGAATTGGGCGTTGCGCTTCTAGTTTAAGTAAACCTATCAATTTACAAATCATAATTTTAACATCAACATCAGCATCAGAAGCAAAACCTTTCAGATCTGGCAGATTATCCACAAAAAGAGCATACATATTATCTGAAATCAATTTCAGCCTTGAAATACTTTCAATCCAGAATTGCATCAGTATTCCATAATGATAGGCATAAATCAGATTTGATTTATCACTTAACTCCTTTTCAACTAATTCCTGAATCTTCTCTGGATCATCAAGACTTTTCTTTTGAATCAGGTATTTTTTTTCTATTTCCAGATAAGCAATAGAGATATTCTCTACTGGACGCTTATTGATTTGTTTGCTCATATAGACAAAGTTAACTTCTCCACCAATCAGTGATAATGCTTTGAGATAAAAATCAATTTCAAAATTTGGATTTTCTATACGTGAATCAATGAGGTTTTGGATTGCAAGTGAACTTTTATCAAGTAAAGCTAACAGATTTGTATCTTTAATGATTTCGTGTAGTGTTAGATTGAGTTTTTTGGTTAGTAATGAATTTTCATTGAAATGAAAATTTTCAATAATCTCAGGTTTAAACTTTTCTTTGACTAATTCATCTACCCATTCAAAGCCAGGATAGTAATGATTCAACCACATGAGATCGTGAAAGTAATGGTTATTAAAAAAGACGTCTATCCACTTATTAACCATTGGCCTTGATAAAATTTTTTGCATTTTTTCAATTTCACCATAAGAGAAATTCGTAAAACAAGAGAAAAATTCTGGTTCGTAACAATAATCTGTATTGAGAAGCTGAATCAGCTGTTTTTTCTCATCAGTACTTATGTTTATCAGATTAATAATTGTTAATAAGGATTCTCGGTTTTGAGGTTCAAGGCAATGATTATTTTTAATAAAATCGGAAAGAAAGGTCACGTGATCTTTCATTGTCGGATTATAAGATATAATAAACTGGTAAACAATCTCTTCAAGCCTGACTGTCTCATGGTTGAGCGATTTATCATCATTTATGACAGGTAATTCGCATTCCTCCAGAATCATTTTGAGTTTTAAATATTTTTCATCTGGGGCAAAGCGGTTTATCTGATCTTGTGAAGCTGTTTTGTTATGTATTAAAACACTTTCAAGGTTCTTTTTAGCATTTGGATCAATCTGTGGATTTTTAATCAGTGTTTCAATGTCTTTTTTTTCCAGTCTTTGTTTTACATAGATTACGAGCTCAGACTGCAATTTTGAGGCTTCCAGCCATGTAAAAATTTTGTTGAAATGATCAAACTTGATTTTATGATTTTTTAAAAGTTCCATCACAATATGATAACGTACCTGTTTATCCAGTTTTGAAATCTCTAATAGTTCATCGACAGCATTTACCTGCCAAAGTTTTTGAATGATTTTATTCTTTTCTTCAGATTCAGGGTTATACATTTCAAGTAGTTTTTGTGGGTTCTTGGAGAAAATCATATTCAAGGCTTTTAACATAGATCTTTGCTTTCTATCTATATATTTAAAGATTAAAAAATCAACAAGGGCATTTTCAATCCCTTGTTGATACCATAAAATTTTAAAACCATTTAATCATAAGGAATTGTCTGCTTATGATTTTTTTGATAATTCAACGGCGATAAAGGACGCAACATCAGTAGAATAAGAGCCAGCTCCAAAACCGGCATCATAGCCTAGTTCTATTGCCAGTTCATGGGTAATTCTTGGTCCACCACAGATAAACAGCATTTTTTTTCTGAGTCCTTCTGCTTCTGCCATTTCTATTAGTCTCGTCAGATTCTGGATATGTATATTTTTTTGGGTTACGATTTGAGAGACCAGAATTACATCTGCATTCAGTTCTCTGGCTTTAGCCAGTAAATCTTCAGATAATACCTGAGCACCCATATTTAATGTATTAAAACATTTATATCTTTCAAGACCATAACGATGATTGTAGCCTTTCATATTCATGATGGCATCTATTCCAACTGTATGAGCATCAGATTCTATACATGCTCCAATGACAGTCAGTTTTCGTCCAATATTTTTTTCAACATAATCATCAGTTTCGTCCATTGTCATAACAGGTGTGTCAACGGTTTTAACCTGGATTTTGGTTAAATCAACAAATGCATTTGTGTTGGCATACGCAACGATATGTGCAAAGCCTTCAGTTAAGTCACTGATATAACATACTTCAATTTCATCCATTCCCATTTGTTTAAGGAGTTGTCTGGCTGCTTCTTTACCGGACTCATCTGCTTTAACAGGCATAGAGAAAGAGAGTTGCATACGTCCGTCGTTCATCGTATCTCCGTATGGACGAACAAATGTCGGGTCAAATTTACTACTCATTTTTTACCTCTCTAGTCTATGTTTAATTCTTGTTTTATTTTATCCATAAATGGGTTGATATAATCTTCAGCTCTTCTGAAAACACCATCCAAGCCTTTACCGTTGTTTTCATTACGTTTGATATCGGCAAATTCTCCTTTTTCCAGCGCATTAAACAAGCCTTGTTCAGCAACGCGTTTAAGGAAATCAGTTGCTTCATCCAATACTTTCTCTGCTCTTTTATTGATAAATCCATCTTTATCAATAGATATTTCTTTGTATAAATCACGAGTGGTATTGAAAATATACTGTGCATTTTCGATACCTAATGCTCTGTCTGCAAGATGAGGGGTATGTACTGCTTCTGTAAGCATTCCTAAAAGTTGTACTCCTTGTCCAGTCAACTGTGCTACCATGTTAAACATGCCATTGATAAGGTAAGTTTTGAAAATATTACCGGTCACATGCTTCGTAGGAGGCATATATTTAATTGGCGCTACAGGGAAAAGAGTTTTGGTTAACAAGGCATGAGATAACTCATAGAGAAATGAGTTTTCCATGTCAGGGTCTATTTCATAAGCATGACCGATACCCATTTTCTCTGGTCTGACACCTGATAAATTTGCAAACGATTCGTTGATTAACTGAGAAGCAGTAACAGTATATGCTTTTTCAACAGCATCTGACGTAGTCAGATAATTATCTTCACCTGTTTGGATTTCTATATCAGCCAATGCATTAATCATTCTTGAAAAATACTGATCGAGGAGTGTGCGTTTTGGATTGATATCTCTGAAAAGAATGCCATACATTGCATCGTTAAGCATGACATCCAGTCTTTCCATAGCACCCATAGCTG
>JAGOCT010000108.1 GCA_017998585.1 Candidatus Cloacimonadota bacterium
TAACCGCTTTCCATGCTACTATATATTATCTATTTTTTTAAACAAACAAGGAAGATAAAGACAGGAAATAAAACAATAATAAGTATGTTTTCTACAGGATAGATATGAAATTCTTTTGATTATTACCCTATTTTCTTTAAAGACTACAAGAACAAACTGGTATGAAAAGGACAGTTTGACCAAAAATTAAACAAAAAAAACTAAATCAGTCAAAATTATTGACACAAAAAATGGAGCAGGAGACCCACAGGTCTCCCCCCTATGCTCGATTGACTTGAATGTTTTCACCCCTCGAAAATTGAAGCAATCTTTCTAAACATCGCATCACTTATGATACCAATGAACCCAATAACGAAGATATAGACCAACATTTCTTTGTAAGCCAACAGATAACGGTAATCCAAAAGTCTAAATCCAAGCCCTTTTGAAACGCCCAGCATTTCAGCTGCGATAACTGTATTCCAGCCTATTGACCATAAAAACCGATATTGATTGATCAAAGCAGTTGTGGCAAGTGGCAGTTCTATATGCCAAATCAGATCCCAGCCATGCGCACCTGCCAGCTTTGCTTCTTCAATCACTTCTTTGGACAGACTTTTTAATAAATCAACAGTCATCAGAATTGAAGGTAATAGCATTGAAATAATCAGAACAAATGCAATCGATGACTCGCCTAACCCACAAATGATAATTGCAAGCGGCATCCAGGCAAAAGGAGAAATCTGTTTTACAAAGTTCACCGGATACAAGGCAATTTTATAAGCAGTGTTAAATCGTTTAAGAAAAAGTCCAACACTGATGCCTCCAACCCATGAAACAAATGACCATAGTAAAACTCTGATCAGAGTTATCTGAATATCAGCAATCAAATCATGGAAGTTCACGAATAAATCTATCCTCATAAACAGAATCAGAAGATGGTAACTGATCGATATATTTCAAATCCTTGAACAACTGCATCGTTTTCAATTCAAACTGTTTATCCTTCTCAGCCAGATTCATTCGAAAAACGCTATGATTAAGTGCATCAATTGCTTGAGTATCTGTTAAAAGATAAGTTTTTTTCATAAATTCAATCAATTGAGAATCATCTTGTGAAAGGTTATGTACAGCTTCATTGATTACATTCATAAACGCCTGTAACTGAGGATATTTCGTCTGAATTGCATTTTCTCTGGCAGCAATATTACAGCAAGGATGTTCGGGATGGTCTTCTGAAAACCAGTGCAAGACATTAAATTCATCTGTCAGCTTTTGAATTACCGGCACATAAGTAACAATTGCACTTACTTCTCCAGCTTTCAGAGCAGCAATCATTTCATTAGGTGTCCTAAAATAAACAGGTTCTATACTGATTTGATTCTTTCTTACATAATTGGTTAAAAAAGCATCAATAGTCGAAGCTCTCAGTACACCCACTTTTTTCTGATTTAGGTCAGAAACAGTCTTAATGGATTTTGAGACTACGATTCCATCTGTCTCTCTTTCAAAAAAAGACAGTGTTTTAACTGGAAAACCTTTTGATCTGGCTGTCCAGATATAAGTAAAGGGAATAATTGCTACATCAATCTGATTATTGACTAAAGCTTCCTGTGTTTCCCAACCTGAACTAAAAGTAATGATCTCATTTTTTGACGGATCAATTTTATTTTGTGAAAGCGCATAACTCAATGGCAAGTGATCAATAGATGGCTTAATAATACCTATTCTGAGCTTCTCAACTGGTTTTGAGCAAGCTGTAAAGCATAATATCAGCAGTACTAAAACGCTTGTAAAAACTAATCTTTTCATTTTTCTCTCCTTTAATAGAAAAACCACCCTCTGTGAGACAGTTCAACCGCTTGATTGCGGAAAAGCTATTTCAGCCAGGGTGGTTATTTTTAACCTATTTCTTAACTGATAAATCAATCGTATTTACGTTAGTATTTCAGTCAAGAAAAATTGCCAAAATCTTATTCTCAATCAGTAAAACAATACAGATCAATACTTTCAAATTGACAGAATATGATCATATGATAAAAATGGCAAAGAATGATAAAACAGAGGATACTTATGAAAGATACGATGAAACCTGAATGGACACCGGAAAACTCCGGAGAAGAATTTGCATGTACAGTGATGCCAGGGGTTGAAAAAACAGATGCACATACAGTAAACATAAAACATACTGTCATACGTAAAGCCAGACAGTTAACTGTTGATGAATATGTTGAGGGTATCTTAACACATAACCGCACCCTCTTTGCCAGAGCAATTACCCTAGTTGAAAGCAATTCAGTTCATCATATCGAACAAGCCCAGGAAGTCATTAAAAAAATCCTTCCTCATACAGGGAAATCAATCCGAATAGGTATCACAGGAGTTCCAGGGGCTGGTAAGAGCACTTTCATTGAATCATTCGGATTATTTTTGATTGAACTAGGCTTTAAAGTTGCTGTTTTAGCCATAGACCCCAGTAGTACCATTTCCAAAGGGAGTGTTTTAGGAGACAAGACACGCATGGAAGAGCTTTCCAGAAGAGAAGAAGCCTTTATCAGACCTTCTCCGTCATCAGGCACTCTCGGCGGTGTAACCCGAAAAACCAGAGAAACTATTTTGTTATGCGAAGCCGCCGGATTTGATGTTATTTTAGTAGAGACGGTAGGGGTTGGGCAAAATGAAGTCAGTGTACGCTCAATGGTGGATTTCTTTCTCCTAATACTGATTTCCGGTGCAGGAGATGAACTTCAGGGGATCAAGAAGGGAGTCATTGAAATTGCTGATGCAATCCTGGTAAACAAAGCCGATGGTGATAATATCATCAAAGCCAAAGCGGCGGCTGCTGAATATAACATGGCACTTCATTATCTGGCAGAATCTACTGCCGGATGGAAAACCCATGCTTTTACCTGCTCAGCAAGAGAAAAACTGGGTATAAATGAAATATGGAATGTGATAAAAAAGTTTGAATCTATTACCCAAACAAATGGCTATTTTGAAGAAAGACGGCAGATGCAGATGATTGAATGGTTGCATTCCATGCTCGAAGAACATATCCTCAACGAGTTCTTCAATCATACTGCTGTAAAAAATTGTTTACCTCATATTACCAGTGAAATATTAAATGGTAAATTACCCCCTACTGCTGCCGTTCATAAGGTACTGGAGACGTATAATAAATTCAAGTCAGGGCAATAAAAAGCTGAATTCTTAATTTTTTGGACGATAATCCTTTATCTTCGCTTTGGCTTTTTCTGTTTTCAGAAATTCATCAAAATACTTATCCTGGTTAATCTGCTGGAGTCTCTTTTTAATTTGGTCTTTATATAAGGCAAAATCTAGCATTGAAACATCTTTTGACTGATTAACAATTGCAATAATCGTACAGTCCTTCTCTTTTACAGCAAGCGGTTGTTTCTTATCATAACTGAGGATAGCATAATTAAAATCAGGATAAACCTTGTCTTTAATCGTTGAATTGATCGTAAAATCTTTAAGTTCGATGATTTCCTTACCTTCAGACTGTGCAGTAAAAATCATTTTACCAGAATTTGCTTTCAACCAGTTTTGAGCCTTTTGATAAGTAAAATCTCTTGCCTTTTCCTCACTGATTGCATTAATAATCTGTTCAGATACATCCTGTATTTTCTTAAATGAACGAACTGTATTTCTTTGAACATAAAAAACAACATAGGTCTTTAATTTATCATTTTTTATTGGATCAAAGACTACCCCTGCTGGCGTACGAAGCGCTAATCTGACGACATTTTCACTTGGACCGAACTCAGGGATAAATACATCACTGACACTAAGACTGTCTTTCTCATACAATTGATATCTGAACTCTCTGACAGCTGAATCAAAGCCAATATTATTGCACATTTCACGGAACTTCTTAATGTCATTTTTAATACGGGCATGAGTTTGTTCAGTCGGTTTTATATCGATCTGAATAACCATCAGTTTAACCATTGAAACTGTTTTTTCAGTAAGCTGAAAGATATAGTATGAGCCATTCATATAGTAAGGCGGTAAGATCTCATTAATTTCTGCATTTGCAAGAGTCTGACGAACGTCATCTGGAAAAAGATTGAGTTCCATATATCCTGCATAGCCTTTTTTAGAATTATAGATACCATCAGAAAATTTGGAAGCAATCACAGACATATTGTTGTTTTTTTTTACTACCTGATAAAGCGAATCCGCTTTGTTTTTTGCGAATAGAGAATCAGACTGATCAGCACGTATAGGGAATTTTACCCATTTTAAATGGCAACTGGCTTGAATTTCAAAATCACTAATATGATTGCGATAGTAATCTTGAATTTCCTGAGAACTAACTTCTACTTCATGTATAAAATCAGAATTATTAAAGAAAACTGTCTGAGCATCAATTGTGTTTTGTTGGGCGATGTAATGCTTTTTAATTTCTGCTTCGCTGATTTTACGGTTTTTAATAATTTGCTGTTTCAGCTTTGCCATCGGGATATAACTGGTATAATAAAAATTTTTTAGCCAGCTCAGATCTACAGGCTTGTTGTTTACAAGAGAGCTTTCGTAAGCATCTAAGTTAAATTCTCCGGCTGCAGTGTTAAATTGAGGTGATTTTTTTACTATTTCCGGTATATTGTGTCTTAAAGTATCAAGCAGTTCCTTTGAACTGACTTTGATTTTATACTTATCATAAATATCTTTCAATACATAGCCTTCAACCATTCTGTTCCATGCTTTTTGTTCAATGAGCTTCTGTTCTTGCGGACTGGGAGAGGCATTATGCTCAAGAAAGAAACTCTCATATTCACTCTTTACGACCAGCATATAATCGGTTGTTTTTATCTTATGTTTATTGACTTTTCCAACAAATTCCTGATCAGCAAATAGCTGACTGACGAAACAGAGTAATAGTACTAATGACAAATAAAATGGATTAAACTTCTTCATGGTACATCCTTTGTATATTCACTTGATTGGATAAAAAAAGATTGTATTAAATTCGTCAAGCGAATAATGAAAATAGCTGTTTTCGCTTTAACAAAGATTATAAATTTAACCTGTAGATGACCTCATCATCCGGATTAACAGTATTCGTACAAGTAAACCCAAATGATTCATATAGTTTGCTGGCAATTGTATTACTTTTCTCAACGGTTAAACTGATGACTTTGCAACAGGGATGCTCATTTTTAATAAAATCTAAAATTGCCTGAAACAATAATTTACCAATCCCTTGATTCTGATACTTCTTATCAACCTGAAAACCGCCTATCCAGTAATTATCAATACTTTCAGGGGTATATGATATATAAAAAAATCCAACTGGTATCTGATCCTTGTAAACTAGGTAGGGGTCAAACGCTTCATCCCAGGGGATGACGTATGCGTACATTAGAGATTCCTGAACAGAAGGGACAAATTTTTTTTGATCTCTTTTAACTTTGATAAGTAGCGCCTTTTCGTAGTTGTTACGATTTATCTTTTCAATTCTGATTTGATTCATAAATAAGATCCTTTACTTTTTGGGGCTAAATCTTTTATTTCCTGGATGATAAAGGGCATGTTCTTCCTGTATAAACCTCATATCCACATGCGTATAAATCTGAGTGGTTCGTATCGAAGAATGACCTAAGAGTTCCTGTACAATTCTCAGATTAGCACCCGACTCCAGTAAATGAGTTGCAAATGAATGTCTGATGGTATGCGGGCTGATTGTTTTCATGATTCCTGCCTGCATAACTAGTTTCTGTAATATCTTCCAGAAACCCATACGACTCATTTTATGACCATTATAATTTAAAAACAAAATATTAGTCTCTTCATTCTTTTTAAGCTCAGATCTGGCTCTTTTTTGATAGAATTCCACCCACTCTACTGCAGTCTCATTGATAGGAATAATTCGTTGCTTATTCCCTTTACCTGTTACTCTGATAATCTCATCATTAAACATCAGGTCAGTTGTTCTCATATTCAGCATTTCTGAGATACGAACACCTGTTGCATACATAAACTCCATTATCGCACGGTTTCTGACGCCTAATGGAGTATCTGTATCAATGCCATCAAGAAGCTGAAACATTTCCTCAATACTAAGTACATCAGGAATATGCTGATTAAGCTTAACAGAAGGAATTTTATCAAAATCAACCTGAGTAGGGTAATCATTTTCCAACATAAAGTCAAAGAAAGATTTGAGTGAGCTTCTCTTCCTCGCCATAGAAGAGGCTTCAAGTCCTAAATCATATAAATCAGACATATAAGCTGTTATATCCGAATGCGTAACATCAAATAGAGTCATCTCTACCCAATTTATAAACTGATACAAGTCATCTAAATAACAGGATATACTTA
>JAGOCT010000109.1 GCA_017998585.1 Candidatus Cloacimonadota bacterium
ATCAAACAGGAATTACTAAAACAGGAAACAAAAGAGGGTGGATCTGTTTTGTACAAACTGATTGATGCAAAAGCAGGCGATAAGATTCAGGTGATTACAGATTGTAATAAAGGTGGAAAGAAGTCTGAAACACTCGTAGTCAAATAATTTTCTGGCAGGGTAAAACCTGCCTTTTTTTATTTAGGAGATACAATGAAAAAAAATATGCTATTGATGCTGCTTTATTTAATGGTTTTGGGGTTGTTTGCCTATGAAAATTCAATGCTAAATCTTTACGCTCCGACTCAACTGGATAAAGGACAGGGACAGTTTCAGATCAAACATCGTTTCTATGGGGATATTACTGAAGAACCTCTAGATTCATTTTTTGGTATGTTAAATGGAGTCAATATTGGTATTGATCTCCGATACCAAATCTTTCCTAAAACAGAAATGACTTTCAATTATTCCAAATTTAAAAAAGATACTCAGTTTGGATTATCTTATCTGTTAAATAAAGAAGATTTTCCTCTGCATGGACAAATCAATATTGATTACCTGACATTTAAAGAACCTTTGATGAATGATGACAGAAGAGGTAATTTTAAATCTGTTCTATCCATTCAGAATGAAGCACTTTGGGATCGATTTGTCGGTACAATAAATACGGGCTATGACTTATATTATGAGAGACCTCTATTGGGATTTGGTGCGAATGTGATGATTTTAGACAAAGTATATTTGATTGGAGAATACTATCCAGTTTTAGATCGATATACAGATATTGTTCAGTTAAAAAGATACTTAAAGGAATCAGATGTATTTACTGTCGGATTAAAATTAGACACCTATGGTCATCATTTTAAATTCCAGGTATCTAATTCAGAACATCTGAATCTTCATCGATTGACGATGGGTGCAGATAGAAAAGCACCTTTAATGTTTGGCTTTAATATCGAAAGAAGATTAGGATTATAGGAGGATTTATGAAAAATATCATCATTATCATATCTGCTTTACTTGTTATGTTTGGATTAAGCTCTTGTAATCGGGTTTCTGAAGAGATCATTGGTCCAGGAAATACTGGGGTTGATGATCAGGGGTTTAGCGTTGTCAATGCAAATGGCTTTATTTTAAAGTATAAAGTAGAAGGTTCTGACTTACATTGTAAATTAAGTGCTGCTACAAGTGGTTGGGTGGCTGTTGGTTTTAATCCGAGTGCAATGATGAAAGATGCCAATTTTATTATTGGTTATGTGAGTAACAATACTGCCAATATCCGAGATGATTTTGGTGTCAGTAATACAGAACACAATGCCGATATTGCAATTGGAGGGACATCTAATGTGACATTGATAGAAGGCTCTGAGATTAATGGAATCACTTTACTTGATTTTAAAATTCCAATGAATTCTGGAGACCCTAAAGACAGCGTTTTGAATCTCAATCAGTCATATCCAATCATATTTGCAAAAGGATCTGCTGATGATTATACCTCATATCATACAGCAGTTGCTTTTTCTTCAATAACCTTAGGCACGCCTGACCCAGGAGGAAGTGATTCAACAGGAGTTGTACCCGACACCCTTGGTTATCATCATGTTGATACCGCAGATTATCAGTTTCACTGGAAGATAGAAAATGATTCTATCAGATGTATTTTATCTGCCAATACAAGTGGTTGGGTGGCTGTTGGCTTTGATCCTGTAATCAGAATGCAGGGTGCAAATTTTATTATCGGATATGTGAGTAACAATGTTGTAAGCATAAGAGATGATTATGGCGTATCTCAAACTGCCCATTCCTCAGACATTTCTCTTGGGGGAAGTGAAAATGTAAGTCAGAAAGCAGGTAATGAAAGTAATGGTGTTACCACGATTAGTTTTACAATGCCTTTAAATTCTGGAGATACTTATGATAAAGCGCTAAATCCATTAAACACTTATCCGGTGATATTTGCAAAAGGAGATACAGATGATTTCTCATCACTTCATACAGGCACTTCAGTTATCAACTTAAATCTTGCCGGTACTTCTGTTTCCCAAGGGATAACAACCGGACCAGATATCGCATTAGATAATGACTTGAGCGGTTTTCAAACAGAATCTTTTGATAATGTATCATTTAAATGGAAAGTCATCGGTGACTCAATACGTGTACATTTAGTGATGCCAACAAGCGGTTGGCTGGCAGTTGGATTTAGACCTACAGAAGAGATGCTCAATTCAAATCTGATTATTGGATATGTAAAGGATGGAGTTGCTTATCTAAGAGATGATTTTGGAGATTCTGAAACAACTCATGCATCTGATCTATCACTAGGGGGAGACAACCATGTTAGAAGAGTTTATGGAAGGGAAACAGGGAATACAACCGAAATCCATTTTACCATACCGTTGAACTCCGGAGATGCTTTCGATCGAATAATCGTACCCGGAAACGAGATTAAAATCATATTTGCATATGGACCAAATCAATCAGACAATTTTAACTCAATGCATGCTTATGAGGAAGAAAGAGATATACTGATTAACTGACACGATATTGACACACAGGAGATAGAGAATCTCCTGTGTGTTTTCTTGAAACGATCTTTTATTTAAGTAGGATTATTTTTTTTCCAAAACTGTTATAGGATGATTTCATAATCAGCATATAAATCCCTGATGACACCCTATTCCCTTTCAGGTCTTTGCCATCCCAATACAAATCATGGTATTCACCCTTTGCTTTAAATCCTTTAAAAAGAGTATTTATCAGATGTCCTTTTTGATCAAATACTGTTAATTCAATCTGTCCATCCATCGGTATTTCATAAGCGATTCTGGTATAAGGATTGAAGGGATTTGGATAATTGCTGACTTTAAATCTGTTAATGTTTACTTCGACATTATCATTGCTTAATAACTGAAGTAAAAATACTTCTGATAAATGCATGCTATCATCTGCTTCTTTTCCTTCTATCCAATAATAAGTAATCTGGTTTGGATTGTCACCTAGGTATGTAAAGGAGTAAAAAGCATTATCCGTATTTTGAGCAGGAATTGGGTTTGGATTTATAATGCTTGCCTGATTAAAATCAGGGCTGTCAGAACGATAAATTCGATAAGAAATCATATTAGTTTCATTACGGGTTTGCCATTCAATTAATGTAACCATTGTATCATTCCAAACAGCCTGAGTATTTACATATTCTAAAGCTGTTGGTATTTCCTGAATCATTATCTGACCACTGCTTACAGTAGTATGCATTGACGTAAAATTATCAGAATTGTTTGCTCCTTTGGCAAGAATAACCGGAATGTTTTGACCTGGTGTTAAAACTTTATCATACTGATCTCCACTGTTTAGTGGTATTTGAAATTGAACCCTAGTGATGCCATTTTCTTCTGTTCCATTGGATTGTAAAATATTGTTTGTACCGCCTAAACTTAAATCTGAATTATGAGATGTTTGGCTGACACCAAAATCATCTCGTATGTTTAAAACCCCATTAGAAACGTAAGCAATAATGATATTTGCATTTGCCATAGCGCTTGTTGCTCCAAATCCAACTGCTATCCAACCAGTGGTTTGAGCACTGATGATGACTTCTAAATTTGCAGTAGTGGTGGTTCTCCACTGTAAATTAAATCCATTTTGGCTTAACGTCTGATAAACATAATCTCTTTCTGGAAGCTCCTGTGATGATAATATGTTTATTAACATGATGATTATCATGAGTAAAAATACATGCTTTTTCATAATTCCTCCTATTTTTATAGGATATAGTACAATACTTACAGAGAAAAGCAAATTATAAAAAACAAAAGTGAATCTTATTCATGAAAATGCGCGCTAACAGATAAAACCATGACTGCCTAATTATTTGATAAAAAAACTTGCAAGAAAGAGGGTTTATAATAAATAGTCTTATTTGAAAGAGAGCAGACCTATGAAAGTGGTTATAATCAATGATCAGAAAGATGTGATATATCGCATTACAGATAAAGAGGGCGTAAGTGATGAGCTTCTCCAATCAATGTTTTATCAGTTGAATGGGGATTTTTATGAGAAGCGATTACCACTTGAGGCGATGATGTTTGATCATCCTTTTTCGGAAATTGAACCAAGATACAATCATTTTATCAATCGAGAATTGATTCAACGATACAATCAGAAAACTCTGGAGGATGCGCTTTTATTGATTTGTCAATTCCACAAGGCTAATCAAATTGACTGGTGGCTTGCAGGGAGTGCTGCACTTTATATCAGAGGCATTGATGTACAACCTCATGATCTGGACATTATGACATATTTCTCCGAAATTGAAAAAATCAGAAAATCATTTTTGCCGTATATTGTCGAGCCGTTTCATCGTGTGAAATCATGGGTAGTTAAAGGTTTTGGAGTAATAGATACCGGCATAAGAACAGATTATGCATTTGAGCCGGAAGCTTTTGTTGATAATGAGGGTTATGTTGATTTTGGTCCTTATGCAGAAAGCCATTTGGAAATTGTGAACTGGAAGGGCTATGACATATTCGTTCCACCTGTAGAATTGCATTTGAAGTCTAATCTCATCAGGAATAGGATTGAAACCGTTGAAAAAATCAAAAAATATAAAGGAGATTTAAATGATTAACCGAGAACAAGCGATGCTGTTGTTAAAAGAACATTTAAAAAATATTAATTTGCAAAATCATTGTCTTGCAGTAGCGACTGTAATGGAAGCGTTAGCGCTTCGAATGAATGAAGATGTTGAGAAATGGTATCTGGCAGGTCTGTTGCATGATATTGATTATGATATGACTTTTGAAACACCTGAGAAGCATGCGCTGATAGCCATGGATATTTTAAAAGATATAGATGTTTCAGATGATATCTGTCAGGCGATTCGCTCCCATAGTGGTAATTTCCCACTTGAAAGCTTAATGGATAAAGCACTCTGGTGTGCAGATCCTGTTACCGGTTTGATACTGGCATCTGCACTGATGACACCTGAAAAGAAAATCTCTGCGATTAAACAGTCTTCATTGATGAAAAAATACAAATCAAAAGGCTTTGCAGCAGGTGCTAACCGGGAACAGATTGCATCTTCAGAAAACATTGGAATCACTTTGGCTGATTTTTTAGCTTTGGCAACAGAAGCAATGATAAAAATCGAAGGACTGATTATCGGTACATAGAGTAGCAATCACAATCTACCAGATGATCATTTACCATTCCTACAGATTGCATGAAAGCATAGCAAATGGTTGATCCTACAAATTTAAATCCTTTTTTCTTTAATGCTTTACTCATTGCATCGCTGACAGGGCTTGTTGCAGGAATTTCATTCATTACTTTCCAATGATTGATAATGGGCTGGTGATTCACAAAAGACCAGATATAATCTTTAAAACTGCCTGTTTCTTCTAAAATTTTCAGGTAGATACCGGCATTATGAATCATTGCATCAATTTTTCGACGATTTCGGATAATACCTGAATTATTCATCAATTCTTGAATCTTTATTTCATCATATTTCACTATCTTTTGAGGATCAAATCCATCAAATGCCAGTCGATAGTTTTCTCTTTTTCTTAATACGGTAATCCAGCTCAGTCCTGCCTGAGCTGCTTCAAGACAAAGTTTTTCAAACAAAAGCCGATCATCCAGTAAAGGCTTTCCCCATTCAGTGTCGTGATAATGACGATATAATTCATCTGAACCGCACCAGGTACAGCGTTTAGTTATTTGCATAAGTCCTCCAAATCAAGTAAATCGTTTAAAAGAAAATACTACAGGCAAGCTACCTGTAGTATAATCATCATAGCAAAAGGCTTACCAATTTCATTATTTTTCAATATGAGTCAGAACAACCCGCCATTCTTTGTTATGAATTTTGATTGTATCCCAAACTGCTGATTTACGAACAATTTCTTCACTTCCTGCTTTTTTGAAAGAATATTTACCACTACCCTGATTAAAAGAAAGAATGTTTTTTCCTAAAGATAAGAGACTTTCATAAGGTGCATACAATGGATCTGTGAATAACATTTTACCAATTTCAGCGTGATCCTGATCATAAATAATCATACCATCCATTTGCATAATCCAGAGCTCATACTCTTCTGTAAAATTCATGTTGTTGATTAAAGGTTCAATCAAAAGTTCAGGTCGGAGTAGTACATTAAAAGCGCCAGCATACTTGTTTTTAACAAAAACAGGATGACTGATAACGAAACCCCAGTAATCTTCTACCGTTTTAAAAGTATTGGTAAAATAAGGTTTGGGATCAGTTTTCATTGCTTTTATATGTTCTTGAGTGCTAATATCAGTCCCTTCAAAATTTTGATAATCAACAGGTTCAATCAGTT
>JAGOCT010000110.1 GCA_017998585.1 Candidatus Cloacimonadota bacterium
AAATACCATTCAATGTACCTAACCACAAGTTTCCGTTATTATCTCTAACATAGGCCTTTGTAACACCAAAACCTTTAAGTTCATTTGTAAAAATCTTTTTGAAAGTTTTATTATCCCTGTTAAATTCAATAATTCCTTCACCAAAAGTATAACACCATACAGTTTTTTTATTCAGGATTTCCAAACCAATAATGTTACTATTAAAAACTTTCAAATCAATTTTATACTCAGCTATTTTTTCACCTTTTTTGTTATAAACATAAATTCCATTATTACCCACAGCTATCCATAACAAACCTGTTTCATCTTCAACAATCTGATAACCAGTAACAGCATTATTGAAAGTAAAATACTTGTAATTATAATTTTTATCATATTTAATAAGGTAATATCGCATCATTATCCAAATATTGCCTTCGGAATCTACAAATATCTCTGAAACATAAGAATCTGTTTTCTCAACTTCTTTTGGTCTTCTGTTGATAAATTTCTTTCCATCAAACATAACCAGCCCGTTATTATATGTACCAGCCCAAATATTGCCTTTTGTATCAGTAGCTAAAGCCCATGTATCTTTGTGTGGAATATTGTCCTGAATATTATAATAATTGATGCTTCTATCAGGATTTATTCGTGTTAAACCATTGTCTGTTGAAACCCATATACTCCCATCAATTCCTTCTGTTGTATTAGTAGTTCCTGAATGAGACAGACCATTTTTAGATGTATAATTACTTATATTTCCCTGAACTATCATATCAACACCAGAGCCATTGGTACCTAACCAAAGGTTAAATTCTCTGTCAACATACAATGTTTGTATATTATCGTTAGACAAACCGTTTTCAGAAGTATAAACACGAGTCTGATTATCTTTCATATCAAATTCTATCAAACCCTGAGTTGTACTTACCCAAAGTTTACCATCAAGAAAATAGGCATCAGTCATTCCCAATAAAGAAACATGTCTTGCATTAATTTTTTGAGGGCTGTAATAACCTTTCCTAGATCGTAAATCATAATAAAATAAAGAGCCATTGTCATCTAAAAATAACAAATGATTATTTTGTTTATAATAGTCTATTTCATTTTTTTGGTTGCGACACAAAACATTGACAATATTTTTACCTTTAACAACAGCATTGTATGCCCCATTGCTGATATTATACTGATACCAGTAACTCAGATTGTGGGCTACATTTGTATATATGATCATATATTCATCTTTTTGATCTTCAAGCGATAACATTACCATTTGAATATCTTTATGTATGGAAAAACCAAATTTTTCACTCAGATTTGTTACTTTTTTTGTTTGAATATTTACCAGATAAGCGTTTTTATTTAGCTGAATGAAAATATGATTTAAATCAGGATAACTAAATAGAGGAGTTGGTGTATCTACTTTTTCAGGTAATACAGATAAATCAAAATAAGGTTTAAATGTTTTTGTTCTAAAATCTAGATAAAACACTTTTGATGGGGTAGCAACAAAGATATAGTCAGCTAAAGAATCACTATAAGATCCAACATGAACCACTTCTTCTTTGAATACTCTTTTAAAATAATTCTGATCAAAATTATAATTTTTATTATTTTCAATCAAACTAACAGATGAAAATCCAAGAAAATATAATGGTGAACTATTGGTACCAATTGATTTAAGACTATTCGTAGCAATGCCACTGTTCAAATCAAAATTTTCGAAATGATAGCCATCAAATTTGGAAGCACCCCCCAAAGTTCTCAACCAGATATATCCTTCTTTGTCCTGAGTGATGTAATTAACCTGATTTTGAGGTAATCCATCTTGCGTTGAGTAGTTCCTGACAGGTAAAGATTGAGAGAATAATCCAGATATTAATAAAATCAATAAATAGAGAATGATATATTTCTTCATGATACCTCCTTTTTTTCCATTAGCATTTCTACATTTTTTTTGTCAATCAAAAAAATAATTTTTTATATATTGCAGTATATTCCAGATTTTTCTTAGCTAGTAACACGATATTCCTACATATTACATTAACCAAGTTTTTCATAAATTTAGAAAAAATAATAATCCTATTTAAATTTTTTTTCCTTATACCATCCTTATACCATCCTTATCTGAAACGGTATATGATTTATCATACAATTACTCTCTTTTAAGCTTTAATTATTTTTATGACTCTCAGAACTAATATTTTAAATTTATTTATTAAAAGCGATTCATATACTATATCTGAAAATACAAGCAGAAAAAAAATCTTTAGTTTTTATTTGACAAAAACATGCACATAGAAAATTTTAATAAAAAAATCAATAAAGATGGAGGCTATTTTGAAAAATATCCTTGTGATTGGAGCAGCAGGTCAGATCGGTTCTGAATTAGTACCTGCATTAAGAACGCAATATGGCAAAAACAATGTAGTTGCAGCAGATTTAAATACGGTTGATAATGCAGAAATTTTACAGGACGGTCCATTTTTCAAACTTGATATTCTGGACACTGAATCAATTGTTAAAGTAGTCAAAGACTACAAAATTGATACGATATATAATCTTGTTGCATTGTTATCAGCCCGTGGTGAAGCTGAACCTCAGCTTTCATGGAAAATTAATATGGGCGGACTTGTCAATTTACTTGAAATTTCCAGAGAATATAATTGTGCTTTATTTACACCAAGTTCTATTAGCGCTTTTGGTCCAAGTACCCCAAAAGATAATACACCACAAAATACAATCCAAAGACCATCTACAATTTATGGAGTAACCAAGGTATCAGGCGAATTATTGTGTGATTATTATTTTAAAAGATTTGGTGTTGATACCCGTGGTGTCAGATATCCTGGCATCATTTCAAATGTAACACCTCCAGGTGGTGGAACAACTGATTACGCAGTTCATATCTACTATGATGCGATCAAATATAAAAAATACAGCTGTTTCCTTAAAGAAGGCACCTCTCTTGATATGATGTATATGCCGGATGCTGTAAGAGCTGCAATTGATATCATGGAAGCAGATCCTGCTAAATTGATTCACAGAAACTGCTTTAACGTTACTGCAATGAACTTCACTCCTGAACAAATTGAAGCAGAAATTAAAAAACATATCCCTGACTTTGTGATGGACTATAATGTTGACCCAATCCGTCAGGCAATTGCAGATTCATGGCCCAACAGTATGGATGATTCCGTTGCCCGTCAGGAATGGGGATGGAAACATGAATACGATCTGGCATCCATGACTACCGATATGTTGAATGTCTTAAGCAAAAAATTAAAATAAACCTTTTAATAAATGAAGACACCTTCGGGCGTCTTTTTTTTGAAAGATAATATGAACATACTCCCCTAATATTGGTGGAAAATTACCCGTAACACGATAATAAGGAGACATTATGCCCATTTTTGGAATTGGAACCGACATAATAGAAGTTCAGAGAGTTCAAAAAGCAATTTCAAAATCACAACGTTTTAAAGAACGTGTGTTTACTGAAGAAGAAATTGCCTTATGTGAAAACAAATCCAATCCCTGGCAGAGCTATGCAGCCCGTTTTGCAGCTAAAGAAGCAATGTTGAAAGCTATGGGAACCGGCTGGTCAGGCGGAATTGAATGGAAAGACATATCTGTCGAGCATAATGAACATGGGAAACCAATCATAAAAGTGTATAATAGGGTTTCAGACTTTTGTCAAGCAAATCATATTACCCAGATCCATCTCAGCCTGACTCATATTAAAGAACTGGCAATGGCTTATGTGATCCTTGAAATTAACTGATAAATTTTGAATCAGTCTCATTGATCAATAATGGATGATTCATGATAATTCAAGCTAAATCTCATGGATGATAAAAATAACATTAAGAAATCAGCTTAATTTTTCTTTTAAAAATTTCAAAAGTAATAATTATATTAGTCCCAAGCTCCCTTACAATAAGGAGTTGGATTAAATCCTGATCAACTATTAATAAAGGACTACAGCTATAGGTATTAGTTTTTAAGCAATGTATCAATAAAAAATTTAAAGTTAAAAATCACTTTTAAAAAGTTCGATACGAGCCGAATAACTGTTAAAACCTTAGCGTTTTTTGTCATTATCAAATTTTTTTTAATCATTTTTGTACTTTTTTTCATTTTAGGCATTCATTTTGCTTATAATATCATCAAATACAAAATCACGGAGGTATCATGTTTAAGAAAACAGCCTTTATAGCAATACTCTTAATTTTATGTTCGATGCTTTTTTCGCAAACTGTCACTGTAGAATCTCAGTCAGTAGAGATCAAACAAGGTGAGAAAGCGCAGATCAAAATTAACATTGCAATTCCAGAGGGACAACATTGTACAAAACAGGAAGACTATTTATATGTTGATATAGATTCTCTTTCAGGCTTAACATCAGGAATTACAATTTATCCACAAGGTAACAAAAAAGATGAAATGGGCAATGACCTGTACTATAATCAAATCATTTTAATCAAAGAAATTAGTGCAGATAACACCTTAACACCAGGCACACATTCTTTAAAATTAAAAGTAGGTTATCAATTCTGTAATGAAGAAGGGACATGTCTAATCCCTGAAGAAGTAGAGACAAGTGTCAACTTGAATGTTTTAAAAAGTCAGGGTCTTGATATCATGACTGTTTTAAAATTCATACTGCTTGCTTTTATTGGAGGTATTATCCTTAATGTCATGCCATGCGTTCTGCCTGTTCTTTCCATCAAAGCGCTCAGTATTGTTAAACAGAGTCATCAGGATAAGAAAGATATCTTCAGACATTCACTGGCTTATACCTTTGGTATCTTAGTATCATTTTTAATTTTAAGTACAATTGTCATTTTAATTAAACTATCAGGTGAATTAGTCGGTTGGGGCTTCCAGTTCCAAAATCCAGGTTTTGTAATCGTGTTATATAGCGTGATGTTCGTATTTGCATTATCCATGTTTGATGTGCTGGTATTTCAAGCGCCTGGTATGAATATGGCTTATCAGGCATCCGGTAAAACTGGATTCTCTGGTTCATTCCTGAGTGGAATCTTTGCAGTAATACTGGCAACCCCCTGCACTGCCCCATTCCTTGGAGCAGCCCTTGGATTTGCTTTCAGTCAGCCACCACTAGTCATTCTCTTTATCTTCCTTAGTATTGGTTTAGGTCTGGCATTACCTTTCTTAATGATTGGTTTCTTCCCTGGTTCTATCAAAATCTTCCCAAAACCAGGCAACTGGATGAATATTTTCAAAGAGTCTATGGGTTTCCTTCTCTTAGCAACTGCTGTATGGTTACTCAATGTGATTTATTCTCAATTAGGTGGATCTAATCTCATCAGAGTTTTATTCTTCACCGTAGTACTGGCATTTGCATCCTGGCTGTATGGCTCTTTTGTAAAACCGCAATACTCCAGAACAAAACAATGGATTATGACTGTAGTCGCTGTTTTAGTGGTTATTTTTGGGGCATACTTCCTTTTACAGTTCAATGAAGTTAAAGCAGAAAACAATTCAGAAATGGCTCATAATAATGATTTATGGAAAGTATTCTCAGAAGAAGAGGTAAATCAGTTAGTCAGTGAAGGCAAACCAGTGTTTGTTGACTTCTCAGCTGAATGGTGTATGACCTGTAAATCTAATGAAACAACTGTATTATGGACTAAAGAAATTGAAGATGCTTTTGCTGCAAAAAATGTCACCTTATTCCGTGGGGATTATACCCGTAAAGACCCGATTATTCATGCCTGGTTAAAAAAATATAATAAAGCCGGTGTACCGCTTTATTTGTTATTTATTCCTGGTCAGAGTGATCCTGTTGTATTTCCTGAGTTAATTACCAAAGGGATGGTTTTAGATAAAATTAACCTTATTCCAGAAAGCAATACACAAGGAGAAACTGAATGAAAAAATTATTTTTCTCAGTCCTGTTACTCAGCTTACTATTGATTACTGCCTGTGACAGATTTGAACAGGACTATATCAAAGTCATTCATATTGAGGATTTTGTTAATTCTTTTCAAAATGATGCTCAAAATGCGTTAAAAAACAACAATATCAATACAGTCATGGCTTTTTATTCACCAGACTATCTCAATGACGGTATGAATAAGACTGCAATGCAAGGCTTTTACGACAGAACATGGTCTGACAGTGTAAAAGTTCAGATCATAGAAATCAATCCAGACAGTATGAGTTACCAGATTCGTGTGATTGATAATGGCAGAGCAGTCGATACAACATGGGTTGATTTTGCTAAAAAGACTAGTACAGGCT
>JAGOCT010000111.1 GCA_017998585.1 Candidatus Cloacimonadota bacterium
TTCCCACCAGACTCTGGGTGATGATATTGTTTTTGATGATGGCATTCGTATTTCTAATATAAATCCCTCCCCCTGCGATATTGTAATAAATTTCTTCGCCTGCTTCGTTATTCATAATCGTAAAGCCATTGATCGTTACCTGATAGCAGTTTTCAGCATAGATGGCAGAGGCAGAGCAGACACCACTGATCTTTGTCTGATGAATGTAGAGTGTGTCATTGGTAGTAGCATAGAGACTTTGCAGGGTCAGGCTTTTTTCGTTCAGATTGATATTTTCGTGGTAAGTACCTGGATAGACCTGAATGATATCGCCATTCTGAGCCGCATTGACGGCAGACTGAATCGTGTTATACTGGCCTGATCCGTCTGTTGCAACAGTCAGGGTGAGTGAAAACAGGCAAAGAGGCAGGCTGAGTAGTAAGAATATGATATATTTGATCATTTTTTCTCCTGATATTTGTAAATTCCCCTCCGGTGGAGGGGTGTAGATTAATTATGAATTTTAAATGATGAATGATGAATTGTAAGGTTATGCTTCCCATTCAATGTCATCCTACATACGATGTTTAATCTTTTCATTGCTCCTGCACGAAACTAACTTTTTTCTACAAGCAGGATGCTTGTAGTACGGGATTCTCTTCTCCGCGACTCCGCGTCTCCGCGTGAAAGTACTTTTCCCTTTCGTTAACGACCTGGATGGTCGTTTTACACACTATGTTTAATCTTTTCTTCGCTCCTGTGCGAAACCAAATTTTTCTACAAGCAAGATGCTTGAAGCAGAGGATTTTCTTTTCTGTAACACCGAGTCTTAGCATAAAAATGGTTCAAGGATTCGAAAACAAAAAGTTGATGAAAATGGTCATTCTACACATTGAAGGAGATATAACTTATAATTTAAATAAATAAAATAAAGACTGGTTTTGACAAATATTTACTTTTTCTTTTAATATTATTTTTTCTCTATTCTCTAGACTGTTCCAATATCTAAACTCAAATATATACTCTTTTAATTCCAAATTTCTAATATAAGCATTTATTTGGATCATCTCACCGTTAACAGATTCAGCCCCATAACATTTCCCGTTAATAAAAAGTCCGATTTCAGCCTTTTGATTATTTAGTTTTGTATAATGCTTGCCTAAATCAAGATAAATCGGAACATAATCAATATCTTCAATAAACTCAAAATGATTTAGAGGTTTCTCTTCATAGTTATTCCCCTCACCTGCTTCAGAGGTTCTCCATTTAAAATTTTTGTTCAAGAATCCTGCATATTTAATAGATACTGCTTCTCCAAATTTCAGCATTGGTTTTTTACTTGCTGATATCCACGGATCATTGACAGACTTTCGATTCATTGCCCAATTCTGTGTTTTTATCTCTATCAAATCATCAGCAATATCAGAAAGGGCAAATAGCGGATCTTCACACTGGGGCTTAAAATAACCGATCCAGATTTCTGTAAATGGATTATTCTTTTTGCCTTTTACAGACATGACCTCATTCTCATTACCATATGTTCCACATAAATACCCTGACACTTCAAACAAAGAATAAGTCGCATCATTAGACATTTCTATTTTATAACCATATCGACTATCAACTTCATTTTCAACATTTGTCCAGTAACTAGATTGATAGAATGCAAATTTTTCCTGATCATATTTCCAATGTAATGTATGAAGTTTATTTTTTGGTGATGTGGATAATAAGTTATTATTATTCTCATATTGAAATACATATGCTAAACTTTTAGTTTTTGTATTACTTGTGATCTTATTTAAATAAGGAAAACAAACCCAGTAAAAAGCTTTTTTCGAATGATCATTTTTTAGTTCGTGTATAAAACTACCATATTGAATGCTTTGGTTTTGTATCTGATTTAAACTACTTGAAAAAATGCTTTGTGAAGCAAACAGAATCAATAATATTACTATACTCCTTTTCATACTTCCCTTTCTTGCTTTATTTATTATATTCTTTAAAGATCGCATGTGTTGTAAACATAAGAGCTCATTCCCTGTATTTCCGTATTAATAGTTGTTTTTACGTACAAAACAACCAGATAGTCATTCTAAAATTATTGTCACAGATTTTTAAAAAACAGCTAATGAAACTTATTTTTATCTCCCGGTATATGAACAGACAGATTTATAAAACATCTTGTCCTTCTAATAATTGTAACTATATATATATATGTAGTTACAATATTTTTCATAAAATCTCTCTTTTTAAGACAGAGTATTTTCTTTTTCATAGCTTCCCTTATGAATTAAACAGAGTCTTTCATGTAATCCCGCAGAAGATTATTCTCAGGGTTAAATGAGCTGGCTCAGGTTCCTGGAACACCATTAGAATAACAAAACCGATATTCTTAAATTATGATTTTAGTACATCAAATCTATATGAATAAAATATGTCAAGCAGATTTATAAAAACATTGCGAAATTTGAGCTAAAAAGCGACAGAATGCATCATCATGTACTGCAAGCAATCCTTCATGTAAGAATCTTCAAGGCATTAGCCCTCTCTATATATAACCTGGACAAAATCCGTTATTCTGTCTTTTTCTTAAATTTTTTTTGTTTTTGAGTTACTTTTTTGTCTTTATTTTCAATATATGAATTGTAACTGCCAGAGCAATCATGATGAGGAGTATTCTCAGCCAAAACTTTTCAGATGAGATAAAAACAAATGCAGAACTGAGTATAGATACCCATAAGAATGTGATCACCCAAATCTTTGTAAAAAGGGGAATCCCTTTGCCTTCATGGTAATTTTTCAGATAAGTGCCAAAAATCCGGTTATGATATAACCAGTTATGAAGTCGAGGAGAAGTATTGGCAAAGCATATTCCGGACAAAAGGAGAAAAGGAACCGTTGGCAATATCGGCAGCGCAATACCAATAATTCCGATCCCCACTGAAACTAGCCCAATTGTTAGTAAAAAGATTTTTTTTAACTTCATCTAAATCCTTTTTCCTGTTTTATATAAAATCAATCTTAAAAATTTGTAGATACAGGTCAAGTCATTTTGTAACTACTCAGGTACTTGTTTATACGATAAATGTGTGTCTGCAAAATGTCATTTTAAAAAAAATGTCAAAACGGTCTGTAGGGATGTACGAAACGGAGCTTGCGAAGTGCCGCACATCCGAAAAACAAAAAGGAAAAGTACTCTGATCTGTGTATCATACAGGTATCCTATGCGGATTTACGGCGCTTCGCTTCGCAAATCCCTACAGGTGCTTTTCAATTTATCATTTATTGCACAGCATTTATTACCGTTTTTAAAATAACAATCAGTACCTGAGTAGTAACGTCATTTAAAATATCCTTATATTTAAAATATTTTTGAAAAGAGTATTTGCAATAATCAGAAGAATGGAATATTTTATCAATAAAGGGAGGAAAAATGGATAAGAAACAAGCATATGTGCAGGCGATAGAAAATGAGATACGCTCTCAAAACCTGTATAAATTTATGGCTGAACATTGTGAAGACAAGGAAAAAAACATTTTTTTCAACTTGATTCCAATGGAAAAGATGCACGAAGAAAAAATGCGATCTTTCTTTCAAAGAGAATTTCCTGGAGAAACTTTAAACATTTCTGCTGATTTGTTGCCAAAAACTCAAAAAAAGATTGATGAAATGAAAGATCCAAAGAGTATCTTTGATTTTGCGATTGAAAGAGAGAAGATGGCTCAGGAAGCCTATATGGATTTGGCATTGAATTGTGATGATGAAGAAATGAAAACTTTTTTTAAACAAATGGCCGAAGAAGAAAAAAATCATGCAGATATCCTGTTTACAGAGATCGAAAAACTGGAAAACACTATGATCTGGTTTGACGAATCTGAATTAAACGGGCTAATGGAATATTAAAATAAACTGATTTTTTGCAATCAGGCAGTCAGGTAGGTAAGTTTATGTATCTGTTGATAAAAAAGCAGGACTACATTCGATGAACATACAATTCCCCTCCATTGGAGGGGTGTCCCTATGGGACGGGGTGGTAAGCTTGTTTATGCTGATTGACCATTTAATTGTAACTAACCGATGAAAGATACTTAAAATGAAAATACTAAAATTTAACTGTAATTTTTAACGTACCACCCTGGCACTCCGTGCCACCCCTCCATGGAGGGGAATTATTTGTAGAAATAATTTTAAGTTTTGTAATACTATTTTTACTAATTAAACAATTGAAGTCGCAATACGAAAAAAGCAGAGCCGAAAGGCTCTGCTTTTGAGTAAATAGTTCAATTATAAAGCTAAAGCTTCAACAGGACATACGCTGGTACAAGCACCACAGTCAACGCAAGCGTCACTGCATTTTACTTTGTCACCATCCATTGCTAAAGCAGCAACTGGACATGTGTCAACACAAGCACCACAACCGATACATTTAGTTTCGTCAACTTTTACCATGATTTCCTCCATTATGTATTCTTACTGCAAAATCTAAATAAAATTAGATTCTGTCAATACAATTTTTTAACTGTTTTTTCAGGCATCAGGAGACTGTTCAAAAAAGTCAGACTTTTTCAGTCACAATACAAAGTTTGTTATTTCTACAATCAGGATGTTTGAAGTATGAGTTTAGTTGTAACGTAAGCTACCAGCTTGCGAAAATCAATCTTTTTTGGCAAGCAGGTTGCTTGCCCTACGCCCAGCTTGCGAATATTAATCTTTTTGGCAAGCAGGTTGCTTGCCCTACGTCCAGCTTGCGAATATTAATCTTTTTTGGCAAGCAGGTTGCTTGCCCTACGTCCAGCTTGCGAATATTAATCTTCTTTGGCAAGCAGGTTGCTTGCCCTACGCTCGTCTTCTGAAAATAATCTACGAATCATTTGACAAAAGAATTCATAAAGATATTTTGCAGTAAAAATAAAAAAAGCTGAGATAAATGTACCTGAAAAATAAAGAACGCATACAATACCTGAATCTGTTTAAAGCCATTCTCGTGATCGGAATGATCAGTGGACATGCTGTCATGCTCTTATCTTCATCAAAATCTCAATATTCTCTATATTACAAGAATTACATTAACCTGATCACTTTTTCTGGTTTTCTGTTTGCATTTGGTATTATTCATGAGCGGATTATTTCTTGTAGCAAATTAAATTATGCTAAATTTACCAGCCAGATTTTTAAACTACTGACGGCATTTTACATTTCAGGGATTTCTTATCGGATATTAGTAAAACCAGGCAATATCAGCTTCAAGAAACTTGCAGATATTCTGATATTAAAAGACATCCCTGGCTATTCTGAATTTTTGCTGGCATTTACTGTGATTCAGGTACTGGGATTATTGTTATATTTACTCCCTGAAAAACTCAAAAAGAGTATATGGCTCTACCTTGTGTTAATACTCATTTCAGTCCTTTCGACTATCTTCATCAAAAAAGGTTTTCGATTGTCTTATCCGGCACTGATATTTGGATCAAACTTTTTTGGCGCATTTCCGGTTCTTCAATACAGTGCCTGGTTTTTTGCTGGTATTTTGTATAAATGGAATCGTTTTAAACTGAATATTTATAGTTTTATTGTCTGTTTGGCTTTAACCTGTCTGTATATCACTTATTATATAAAAGCCGGGCATTTCGCAAAACGTTTTCCGCCTTCTTTTTTTTGGATAACCGGTTCAGCTTTTCCGCTTTGGGTCATGCTAAAAGGCTCATTACTGGCTGAGCAATACAGGCAGAAGATACCAGACTTTTTGTTTTCTTTTTTTAACAATATCGGTGAAAATACGCTTTTTTATCTCATTATCAGTAATATAGCTCTTTTTGCTTTGAGTAGTCATCTTCAACTCAGTTTTATAACAGCTCTTTTAACCGGATTAGTTATTGTTATTGTGATTCACTATTTAACTGGAATTATTCGAAAATGAGGTTTGACACAGATCGCTTTTTGAGACACAGATTTGACTAATTTAACAGAAAAAAGTAAAAAAATGACAGAGAAGTTTTAGATCAGAAGGAGTAAATCAAAACGTATTTTTTTAAGCTCAAAAATATATCTTGACTAATGTGAATAAAGAACATAAAATAGCAACCAGAAATAACAGGAGGAATAAAGTGAATAAGAAGATGCTGATTTTACTATTTGTATGCGTTTGGATTTCTTTAAATGCCTCGGAATTTTTATGTCTCAAAGAGAATATCCCTCAGAAGCAGGAATCTCTGGTAATAGATAAAGGACAACTGATTTTATCATCTGCCCAAAGAGAAAC
>JAGOCT010000112.1 GCA_017998585.1 Candidatus Cloacimonadota bacterium
GTTTAGTCTGATCAGTTTAATCGGTAGTGATATCAGAAGTTATTTATCTGATGCATATAATGTTATATTTAAATTGCATGGTGTCAGCCCGATGGAACAGAAAGAACTGCTTCAATCTCTGACTGTTTGTCATGAGGATATTCTCTTATATAATGACTATGAAATTGATGATCTGTTTATTGCATCTGATCTGATGATTTCTGATGTATCTTCTATTGCCTTTGAATTTATGGCGTTAGGCAAACCAGTTTTACTGTATAATTCTCCTTTGATGAGTAAACACCCTAAATATGACTTGAATGATCTTGAACATCAGTATAGAAAGACATTTCAATGCTTTAGGACACTATCTGAACTGCCTGATTTAATCAGCCGTTATATTAGTGATACAGATTATCAAAAGCGTATGCAAACAATAGGCAGTCGTTTTATTGGAATCAGGGATGGTTCTTCCTCTCAGTTTGTAGTAGAAACAGCGATAAAACAACTAAATCAGATGAATAAACGAGTGTTATTGATATCTGATTCACAAGAGACGCATTTACCTGTTTACTGCGATTGTTTGATTTCTCAGGATGTGGTGAATACCCATATCCCATCTGAGTATGCGTATATTATTATAAAACAGGGTGTTAAAAGAGAAACTCCAAATCTGATCCGATATTTGTATCATGCACTCAATCGTTTTCAAAATACGATTGTGATGCCTTTCTCTTATGAGCCTGATTCGGGAGACCTGTTTATTGGTAAACATATACCTGAAACAGCCAATATGACTTTTGATCAGATTCAAACAGCACTGAGTTACAGATATTCAGGTTGTCATTCTGAAACAATCGTTCTGAATGAAAAATGCTTTGCTTTTCCTTATCATGGTGAGAGTTATACGGTTTCAGATTATCTCAATTCCGCTACTGAAATCAGGCAGATGAAGCTTATCTTTGAGGCGATGATTGACTGAATAATCTGTTAATATCTCACTCCAATAAAGATAAGTGGCGGATAGTAGAAAAAACGATTATCTCCTTTTTTGGACATTTCAATGAAGCTATCCGGTTTATTTCCTGCATATAAGGCAAATCCAAAAGGCCATTGGATATTGACATAAGCATTTTGATTAAGTAATTGGAAATCATATAAATAACCTACCCTAAACTCATTCCAAACATCAAAACTTTTGTATCGTTTTTGCTCATTGGACTCGTAAAAATTGTCATAAATAGGCCAGATTTGATATTCTGCATGAATATTTTCTGAGAAATATCTTCGATATCCCAGTATTATCCCACCTGCGTCTGTATGTCCACAATCGTACTTAATCTTCATATAGACAGGACCGGTTATGAATTCATTTTTCGCATCAGTCATATGACTTAGATGAACCGCATAAATATTCATTAGGGGTGATAAAGGCGATATCTCTATGGCATTTGCTGGCTTTTGTAGGTTTTCTTGTGTATATAAACTTGCATATACCCCGAATAGAATGAATAATATCATCATTCTAATCATTGTTTAGCCTCTGCTTTTTGAAGAAAGGACTCTGTCCATGCTTCGATTGCTTTCCAGTCTCTTTTATCTTCTTCTTTTGCTCCTACCATTTTTGATATCAATCTTTGAAAGAAATTCAGCTTAGAAAAATCCATTCTGCCTAAAAAGCGACCTTCCATGATTGGCTGAACGAGATTTCTTTCTTTTTCAAGATATTTATTGATTTGTTGAAGACTTTTCTCATCTGTTTTGTCAAATGACATTCCTACTGAAAAGTAGGCTACCGGTATCGATTTCAATGAGTTCTGGTTTTGTTCGATGAAACGGCTTGCGTCTTTATTCCATTTACCCATATAAATAGAAGAACCAACTATCACTGCCTGATAATTATCTAAGTTGACTGTTTTTCCTGCTTTAATGATATCTGCTGAACTGCCATTTTTCTCAATACATTTTTTTATAAAGACTGCAATTTCAGATGTTGTGCCGGTTTTTGAGCTGTAAATAAGGGCTATTTTCATTTGTTTTTCTCCTTTTTCATTGTTTTTACAAAAGATTAACTGACTTGTGACTAATATCGCTATAGTCAAAATGATGACTTTAATCTTCATTTTTTACTCCTGTATGTTTGTTGTTTAATTGATTTAGAAAATTTTTCATAATATTTTCACAATTAGTTACTACCATCTTGGTAAAATCAGATTCTTTTTCGTAAGTAATACGGGCAGAAATATTTATACATAGTTCACCATGCAGATATCGATGTAAAATTCTGCTGATTTCATACGAATTTTCAATGGTTTTTAACTGAGGAAATATATCTAACAACATATTTGCAAGATTTTGTCCGGGTAATAATAATAGAGGCTTAATCTTTTCCGGAATATCTTTACTCATTGGATCAAACCAAATCAGCTTATACCAGGCAGTATGAGTCAAAGAATATATTGTCAGATTTTTAAAGAAACAGTTAAATCGTTGCCACTGATCTGGACTCGTTTCTAAAGCTGACAAAACGGTACTTACCATATCTTTAAGTGCATAAACCAAACAATCCCATCGCAATTCATCTAAGTCTGAATAGTAGTTGTAGATATTCGGATGAGAGCAGTTAAGAGACTTAGCAATGTCTCTGATTGTAATGTTTTGAGAACCGTTTTTCTCAATGATCAGATTCATTGTTGTTTCAATAATGATTTCTTTATTAAGGTTTTTTTTCATATCATTCCTTTAAGTTACCAATGGTAATTACATTTGGTAACAAAGAATGATTATGTCAAGAAGTTTTTTTTAAAATGTTTAAAAAAATGCTTATAAAAGTGATTTCTATTTAATATCAAAAAAAATGAGAAAAAAGCTTGCTAAAAAACTAAAAATAACTTATTCTATTATTAAGAAATGAAGGTTGCATATGATAAAAGATTATGATTTAATGTTATCAGCATACGAAGAAGAAAAAAATCCCTTAAAAAAAGCAAGAAAAGGGAAACTGATTGCGGATAAGTTATGGAGTAATGGTGAATATCAGAAATGCAGGGATCTATGTGATGAATGTCTTGCATTGTTAGAATTTACAGACGATTTATCAGCAGATCCAGATCTTGAATTTGATATATTGACTACTATCGGAATCAGCTATAATGTGCAGGGAAATCATCTGAAAGCCAGAGATATTTTTGATAAAGCCTTAACAATTGGAAAAGAAAAGAATAACTATCAGCTAATTCTTAAAAGTTATATCAATATTGGTAATTCTGATTATTACCTTATGAATTATGAGAGTGCACTTGATCTGTATTTTAATGCCGTCATGATATCTGAGCAACAGAAAACATATAGTATGTTACCAAAACTGTATAATAATATAGGCAATGTGCTAATGGCTTTAACAAACTACGATGAAGCTCTTGATTACTTTAAAAAATCTCTTCATGAGAAAATGAAAACTCAAAACAAAGCTGATATTGCCAACAGTATGGCTAATATTGCCAATGTATATACAAAAAAACAGGATTTTATTCAGGCCTTATCCTATTATAAGGGCGCCTTAAAGCTTTTTAAAGAAGAAAATTGTATTCACAACATCTCTTTCGTTTATATCAATCTTGCTGAAATTTATCTGTATAAGAAAGAATACGCAAAAGCAGTCCGATATTTACTGCAGTCTTTGGAGATAAATAAGCAGATAGACAATCAGAAGAATCTTTATCATACATACAACACACTTGGTCGTGTCTATTTTGATATTCAAGATCTAGAATCAGCTGAAAAATGTTTTGATATCATTCTGAAAAACAAAGAAGAGCTACAAGACAAGAAGATTTACTTATCTTTTTTGTATAATTACGCTTGCTTACAGATCGCTAAAGGTAACAGTAAATTGGCATTACAATATCTTGACGAATATGAAACAATGAATTATCAGGTATTTAATGAAGATATGGCTGCCCAAATTGCCAGTATGAGAACTAAGTTTGACTATGAACAAAAACAAAATGAAGTTGATTTGTATCGAATTAGAAATATCGAACTTCTGGAAGCAAAAAATCAAATCGAACAGCAAAAAGAAGAACTGATTCAGCTCAATCAGTCAAAAGATGCAATTTTGAATATAGTTTCTCATGATCTCAAAAATACATTAGGCTCAATTGTTACTTCTATTGATTTGTTAGCTAATGAAGTCAATGATGAAGGGGCAAATCGATTTCTTGATATAATCAAAGATTCAAGTGAAAAAGCGATTAAACTGGTAAAGGATATTTTGGAAGCGAACAGGATTGAAATGGTAAATTATCAGCTTGATTTGGAATATTTTAACATCAGTGATGTGATATTATCCTATCGTATTCAATTTCAAAATATTGTAGCATTGAAAAGAATAAAACTAATTTTTGAAACATCAAAAGAGGCATTAAACTGTAAAATTAACATTGATAAGTTCTGGCAAATATTACATAATGTCTTTTCAAACGCAGTCAAATATTCCTATTTTGATGGCGAAGTCTTTATTCGTACTTCGAAAGTGTTTGAGAATGGAGAGCCTTATGCACTGATTGAAGTCGAAGATCAGGGTGTTGGAATCCCCCAGAATATGATTCCTGTTCTCTTTGAAAAATTTTCACCGGCAAGTCGAAAAGGAACAGCAGGTGAAGGCTCAACCGGGCTGGGTTTATCAATCGTTAAAAGGCTGGTTGAATTACATAATGGATTTGTCAGGGTCAGTTCTGTTGAAAAAAAAAGGTACAACATTTATGATATATTTGCCTTTAACTTATTACTAAGTAATGAAATATGAAATTATTCATACAAATTATTAAAAAAAAATTGACAAAATCATTCCTTTCTGTAATACTTAATACAGGTCTATAAAAAAGGAGTGTGTGAAATGAAAAAATTAGTGATGATGTTAATGACAGGGTTGATGTTCTGTGTCCTTTATTCACAGATGCTAAACATTGTAACCGAAGAGTATCCACCTTACAACTATACTCAAAATGGTAAGGTAACAGGAGTCTCAACAGAAGTTGTAGAAGCTGTTTTAGAAGTAAGTGGTCTTAAAGGAAAAATTGCTGTTTATCCCTGGAAAAGAGCTTATGTCATGGCTGAGAATGATCCAAATACTTTAATTTATTCAATGGGCAGAACCCCTGAAAGGGAAGCAAAGTTTAAATGGGTTGGCGTGGTAGCGCCTTATGATGTTTATCTTTTCTCTTTAAATAGTCGTAAAGATATTCACATAAAAACCCTTGATGATGCCAAGAAATACAAAAGTGGAACGACACAAAATGATGCCAGAGAACAATATTTGATTAAGAAGGGCTTCAAAGTTGGAGATCATATTGATAATTCTGCTACCAATGCATAAAATCTTGAAAAATTATTGATTAACCGTATTGATTTATGGCCTATTGCTGAATTAGTCGCTAATCAAATGGTAAAAGATAAAGGGATGGATCCTGATAAGACCCTTGCTAAGTCTTTTCATATTACAGATTTATCTTCTGATGGACTCTATATGGCTTTTAGTTTATCCACTTCGGATGAGGTGGTTAAAAAGTTTAAAGATGGACTGGCAAAGATTAAAAAAGATGGGACATATCAAAGGATTTTAAAAAAGTATAATATCAAAGCATAGAAAGAATAGTGGAGGAATTATGAAAAACTCATCAATTTCAGTTAGAATTATCGTCGGACTGGTTGTTGTTGTTGTTTTAGTTCTTGGTATTTCAGGAACGGTTAACATTTTATCTGCCCGAAAAACTCTTAATAAGGATTTACAGGAACGAGTTGTTCAGTTGTCCGAAAGATTAGCTGTTCAGATGGCTTCTTATGTCTGGGACTTAAATAATGCCGGTGCTGAAAATGTTTTAATGTTCGAATTTAAGGATGAAAGTCTCGCAGGAATAGAGATTGTTACGGCTGATGGGTCTAAATTTATCTCTCTTATAAGAAACGAGAAATGGGAAGCTAATATTGGAGAGTTAACGGATGCTTATAAAAAAGAAAACAAGATTGTTAATACTTCTGATGTGATTCGTGATAATAACAGTATTGCTAAAGTAACCGTCTATTTTACCAATGAGTTTGTAAATAAAGAAATAACCAAAGAAATTGGAAAAAATATTTTTCAAATTATTATTTGATGAACTCGTAATTAATCAGTACAAAAAAAAATCAAATTTTCTGAAAATATATGATTAAACAGCAAATTCAAAATTGTAACCCCTAATT
>JAGOCT010000113.1 GCA_017998585.1 Candidatus Cloacimonadota bacterium
CAATTGGAAATATTGGCAGTATTCATTATGAAAAAGGAGAATTAGACAAAGCACTCGAATGCTATTTGTATCGTCTTAAACTGATCCTTAAGAATGAAGAAAAAGTGAATTATTTCGTTACCTATAACAATTTAGCTAGAATATATGCAGAAAAATACTGTCACGATGAATCAGAAGCCTATTTTCAACTGGCAATCAAAGAAGCTGAATTTTTAAAAAGTGATAAAAAGCTCGCTGAGACTCTATCTGACTATTTGAGATACAAACTGGATTATCACTTACCATGTAATTATAAGCAAATCTTACATCAGATTGAAGATTTAGCTGCAAAATTAAATGAAGATGATGATATCAAATTTTCTGTAGATATTGCCAGATGTAGGATTCTCTCTCTGACTCATCCGGAAAAAGCTGTGATAGAATTTGAAAAACTACTCAATAATCACACCATAGACCAAAACAGGGGATTGATTTTTTACCATATCTGGAAAATCACCCAAGACCCTAATTACCATCAAAAAGCGTTAGAAATGTATAAGCAACTGAACCAGAATAAACATGAATATTCTTACAGGAAAAAAATTAAAGAGCTTGAAGCAAATAAACCTAAGTTTTAGTCAGCCTAATTAAAAAAAGATAAGGCAGACTAGCAAAAGGATTTGCTCTGTGTATATCAGCTTTCGTATAAGAATCGTTTAATCTTCATTGTAGGGGTCTTTTCAAAAGGCTCCTTTTGTTCTATAAACCGCACAATTCTGCTATAGGCTGACAAACTCTCATTTGTTTGCTGTCTGATTTGTTCGAGAATCTTATCTATCTGTTTTTGAGCTGTTTTTGACGAGACCTTATCTACTCCGATTTCTTTATCAATAATTTCATAATTCAGGAACACACGTGCTTGTATTTTCTCATTGGCATAGAATACCATAGACTCTAAAACCAGTTCATTTTGATTGATGATTGATTCTACTTCTTCCGGATAAATGTTCTCTCCGCTAGGTCCGATAATAACATTTTTTAAACGTCCCTTTATATAGAGATAATTATCTTTTTTTAAAACACCCAAATCACCTGTTTTGAAAAAACCATCTTCAGTAAATGCTTCCTTAGTTCGTTCAGGATCATTATAATAGCCTCTCATCACGGTGTCACCACGTACCTGAATCTCTCCCTCACCGGTTAAAGGATTGGAATCTGCTATTCTGACATCAATGCCCGGAATGGTAATTCCAGTAGAACGGAATTTCATCTTAACTGGCGTTTGACCAGCGATTAATGGAGATGTTTCTGTAAGACCGTAACCAATTGCATAGGGAAATCCGGCTTCCCATAAAAATCTCTCAACTTCGTAGGAAAGTTTTGCCCCGCCAATACCAAAAAAAATGAACTTTCCCGCCAAATAAAGCGAGTAACTTTTTTCCTGCAATTTTATGCAGTAGTTTTCTGGTATTAGGTATCTTGTACAATAATCTGAATAATTTATTCTTGTTTAGCTGTGGATAAATCTGGACTTTAAAAATCTTTTCGATAATCAGAGGAACTGTCAGTATCATAGTTGGCTTTAATTTCTGGCATGCCGGAATCAGTATAGAAGCAGTAGGCGGTCTGTCCAGATAATAGACACAAGAACCTGACATCATCGGTATGATCAGGCCTATGGTGCATTCATAGGTATGCGCTAATGGTAAAATCGATATCAAGCGGTCATTTTCATCTACTTTCTGGATGCCTTTTTTTGTAGTATATGCATTATACACCAGATTTTTATGTGTCAGCATCACGCCTTTTGACTGGCCTGTTGTACCTGAAGTATATATGATCGCAGCAAGGTCATCTTCATTTACCTGATGTCTTTTTAGTCCAATCGCTTTTAACGCCTTATTTTTCATCTTGGTCAGTTGAGCTGATTTTTCACTCAGAAATTCGCTCAGTTTATCTTTTGGCATATAGTGGGGAATTACTTCAAAGTTTTCTATCATCACTAATGGAATTTGAGTTCCAGTATAATCCACATTGATTTTGTCATAAAGATTATTGGATACAAAAATCAGTTTTGTCCCTGAATGCTTGATAATATGCATGATTTCATTACTGTGAAAATCCTTTAGAATCGGAACGGCAATCGCTCCCATGAAAGTAATGGCAAGATATGCTATTCCCCATTGAGGCATATTTTCACTGAGAATGGCGACTTTATCGCCAGATTCTACACCTTGTTCCTCAAGAAAATCTACAATTTCATATATCTTCTGATTAACCTGATGATAGGTTAAAGGATTTCCATTAACCATTGACAGGCAATTTCGCTTCCCAAATTGATTTACTGTATTTTTAAACATTTCAGGCAATGTAAAATGATTAAGTGTTTCCAATATATCCTCCATGTTTGAATAATATTATGAACAGACGTTTTAGTCAAGCTATTTTTTAATCTTTATGAATCAGATTCAATTCTTTTAAACTCACATAAATGTCCGCATAGATAAAATCGCTATAAACATGATTATAATTCAGTGTATAGCACTTTCATTTCCTCAATAACAGTAGCGATTTCGTAATCTAGTTTATTAATCATTTCTTGGTGAACTTCTTTTGAAAAATCACCAGTCTTTTTTTTATCAATCTCCTGAAGTAATTCAGCCAGAATTGGACAATTTAGTGAACGGGCAGATCCTTTCATTTTATGAATCAGAGAAAAGTATTCTATTAAAGCATCATCTGCTAATGCTTTTTTAATCAGAATAAGTTCATCTGGCAGCTGATTAAGGGCAATCTCAATCAATTCTTTAAAAGTCAGCATATCACCATCCAATATTTCTTTTAAAGCGATTGAATCAAAATGGACAGGTGGTTTCGTCTCATTTGTTTGATGATCTGATGTTATTACAGACGCATTAAAATACTGGTTAAGCGTATTTATCAAAACATGAGGTACAATTGGTTTGCTGATATAGTCATTCATACCCGCTTGAAGGCATTTTTCTTTTTCTCCTTTTATTGCCCCTGCAGTCAAAGCAATAATAACCGATTCTTTTCCTGTCTCTTTTTCATATTCTCTAATCATTTTACTGGCAGTATATCCGTCGGCTTTGGGCATTTGAATATCCATAAAGATAAGATCAGGATTAAACTTTTTATACAATTCGATGGCTACCAGACCATTTTCTGCTACTTCAATGACTGCATGAGGGAAAATTCTAACAATCAGCGCTTTGATTAGTTTAACATTAATCTCAACATCTTCAGCAATCAATATTCTCACATTCCCATGATAAACATTTAGTTCGGTAATCTTTTCTGAACGGAGCTGTTTATTATCTGGTAAAAAGCCAGGATGAGCGATCGCATACAACGTTTCATACAAGTCCTGACATTTAACAGGTTTATGAATAAAGTTGATTGGCAGAGAATTTGAAATTTTTAACTGACTGATTTCATCATTTGATGTGATCAAAAGTAAAATTACGGGCTGATGATTTTGGTAAATCTGATTGATTTTTTCAATTAGATTAAACTTTTTAACATAATGAAGATCAGGATTAATAATGAATAAATCAATTTTTATAAAGTGATCTACCTCAGGATTTGCCTGATGAGTAATAAAGCTGATACAATCTGTTTCTGTAGTGAAAGTAAATGTTTTAATGTGCCATTCCTCAAGTCTATTCTTGATAATTTGATTACTTTTTTCAGAAGAATCCAGAACAAGTACATTTTTAAACATTGAAATCTGTCCAGGCAGATAGTGATGAGCATGTTCGAATTCCTTTTCTATCGTAAAATAGAATCTGCTCCCATAATCTGGAGTACTTTCTAACAGGATTCTACTACCCATTTTCTCTGCCAAAAGACCTGAAATAGCTAAACCTAAACCACTGCCTCCAAACCGGCGGGTTGTAGAAGCATCTGCCTGAGAAAATGCCTTAAACAACTTCTTTTGTTGTTCTTCACTGATTCCAATTCCAGTATCTCTAACAGAAAAAGTGAAATATCCCTGTTTGTTTTCAACTCCCTGATGAAACTCAACAGATAACTCCACTTCCCCTTGACTGGTAAATTTTCCGGCATTACTAATCAGATTGATTAGAATTTGTTTGATTCTTAAGCCATCTGCAATCATATATCTGGGGACATTGGGATGAATATTAAGAATAAAATCCAGCTTTTTTTTGAAAATATTGTGTTTCAATATATCAACAATATTATAAACCAAATCATATAGATCTGTTTTAATTTCTTCAATTTCTAGTTTTCCAGCTTCAATTTTTGAGAAATCAAGAATATCATTAATAATTTCTAAAAGTGAATGAGCAGACAGACTGGCATTTTTTAGATATTCTTTTTGCACATGACTTAACTTAGTATCCTGTAATAAATCAGTAAAACCGATGATACCATTAAGAGGGGTTCTGATTTCATGACTCATATTTGCGAGAAATTCAGATTTTGCTTTATTTGCTTTTTCAGCTTCGATTTTTGCATTTCTAAGTGAAGTGATATCCATTCCGTATTCAACAACGGCAATAACCTGATTATTACTGTCAAAAATCGGAGATATAAAGATTTGAAGGGCAACCCCTGTTGCCTTTTCTCTTGGATCATCAGGATGAGTTGTTTCAATAAAAGACTGTCCTGTCTTAAAAACATCGTTTACCTTGCACCAGGGACAAGGCTTATCTCTATTCATAAATACCTGATGGCATTTCTTACCAATAAGTTCTGAGGGGTTTTTATATTGAGTTAGCTTTAATCTAAATTCAGCATTATTAAGAGCAATTATATTACAATCTTTATCAATGACATTCAGTGTACCTGGCAAGGTATCAACAATAGACTGTAACAGTCGTTTACTGTCTTTTATTTTATTTTCAGCCTGTTTCAGATCACTGATATCAGTAAAAGTAGTAAATACCTGATATGGTTTTGAGCTCTCATCTCTAAACTGTGGAATGGCATTGACCAGTAACCAGCTAAAAGAATCTTTTCGGGGATTATAAACACCCATGCCGACATTGTAACAGGGACTTCCACTTTTTAATGCCATCATTGAAGGATGAGACAATCCATCAAAGTCAACTCCATCCTCTCTGATTGCACGCCAGCGGGGATCAATAGAGGTTCTGCCCATTATTTCATTTTCAGTTAGCCCCAGTATTTGCATTGCAGCAGGATTTGCAGAGATTATCTTTCCTTCCTGATCCTGATATACAACACCCTGACCCATCATTTCATACAGAGTACGGTATTTTTCTTCATTGCGAGCCAGCTCAATTTCAAAATATTTCTGTTCACTAATATCTTTGATAATACCAATAAAACTGGAAGCTTGCTTTTTGCTGTCATATAGTATTGAAACGGTTAGATTTATCCATATAGTTCTGCCATTCTTTTGGATGTATCTTTTTTCTATTGAGTAACTTGACAACTCATGATTAAGCAATTGATTCACATAATCCATATCCTTCTGAATATCTTCAGGATGTGTAATGCTAATCCAGTCAAGACTTAATAGTTCTTCTTTAGAATAGCCCAACAATTGGCACAAATGATCATTTATACTTAAAAATCGACCATTTAAATCGGAGTAGCAAATACCAACAGCGGATTGCTCAAAAATACTTCTGAAACGTTCTTCGCTTGATTTGAGAGCAGAAAGCGATTCTAAACGTTCTGTAATATCTCTTGCTAAACTGAGAATAGCGTCAGAATTATTATATTTGATCAATCTGGCATGGACTTCTACAGGCACAGTTAATCCATTTTTTTTACGATGAGTACCTTCAAACAAAATTTCCTTCTGTTTCCGGAGTTGATTAACAGCCTCTTGAAAAAATTGACTATCAGTATAAGCATCCAATTGATTCACATACATTTCAGAAAATTCTTCCTTACTGTAGCCCAAAACTTCACAGGCACTGTTGTTCACGTCTAATACTTTTCCTTTCAAATCCAGAATATAAACTGGATCAATGATAATATCAAATAAGTACTTTAATCTTGATTCACTTTCTGAAAGACGAGAGTTACTTAGTTTTCTTTCGATTGTCTTGGATGTAATTCTTGCAACTGTTTCAACCAGTCCATTTTCCTCTTTCAAAAAGGGGTGCTTATCAATAGAATCTTGTTCAATTGTATAATTGACACAGATTTCTCCAATTTTGTGATGATTTATCAGCATGTCATGTTTTATTTGCCAGGGACTATGATAGTAATTCT
>JAGOCT010000114.1 GCA_017998585.1 Candidatus Cloacimonadota bacterium
CTACTGGCACTTTCGATGAAAGCACTAAACAATATCTCAAAGTCCAAACGGTTATCTTTTACCAGTTTTAAATTAACTCGATAGAAAGGAAGAAAGTAATCACAGGATTGCAATATAACATGATCAAAAGAGAGTGAATGCTCAATTTCATAAAGCAGATATTGTCTTGCAGATTCATAATCAGATATAATATGACCTGGTCCAAAAGCACTTTGCGCAAAATACTTAAAGTAATCGGTTAATCTACTCTCTGGGTGGAGTGCAAACTCGTTAAAAACTGCGTCTCTAATCCGTTTTACTTTAGTAAGAAAAGGCATGAATCCCTTTTTTATATACGGATATGACTTTTATCTGATCTATCTTCTGACTTTTAAAAATATCCTGATCTAAACAGACAAAATCAGCCTGTTTACCTATAGAGAGAGTGCCTATCTGATTGTCATCAAAAGATAACTTTGCTGCATTTGATGTATAAAGAGAGATGGCTTCAAATACTTCAAGCCGTTCATCCGGATTATGAATATTTACAGCTGAATCAATTCCAAGCAACGCATCCACAGGTGTGATATACCAGTCAGAACCACCGGTAACCAACACTCCCTGACTGACTAATGATTTAAAACGATTGCAGGAATAGGCTCTGTCCAAACCAAGCACCTTTTGATAAAAACCGGTTTTACCACCCCAATATCGGTCAAATGCAGGCTGCATAACTGCACTCATCTGATTGTCAGCCATTCTTTGAATCATATCATCTCTGAGAAGTTCACAATGAATAATCTGATGTCTTAGGTCTTTTTCATGATGTTTCTGCGCTTTTTCAACGGCATTGATTATCTGATTGATAGCAAAATCACCAATACAATGTACGCCTACCTGTAAATTGTTTTGATGACATTCCATGATGAATTGATCCCAAAATTCCTGGCTCTGATATGGATTACCATAATGTTCTGGCATATCTGCATAAGGTACAGATAAAGCAGCAGTATGAGAACCAAAAGAGCCATCAGCCAGAATACAGCCTCCAATTCGGGTAGCACCGTTATCAAGCGCTTTTCTGATATTAAAAGACTGTGGATAGAGTTTATAATCTATGATAAAATGACTTATATTTTGATTCATCACCGGATAATGAAGAATATCCTGTTTTGCATCGCCAATCATGGTATGAATCGTTGTATGCCCTGTTGATAAAGCTATTTTTTGTGCCGCTTCATAGGCTTCCAGTACAGCCGTTTCAGACAGGTTTTTATGAAACCAGTGAGCAGCATTATCATTCAAGTCGCCTTTTAAAAGTCCATTAAAATGATCTGGCAAGCGATAATTCCACTGGATTGATTTTTGAGCTTTCGTATTGATAATACAAGAGTGTCCGTCAACTCTTCTAAGCAATAATGGCAGGTCTGGAACAACCGCATCCAGCTCCTCAATTGTTGGAAATCTCTTTTCGGTGATAGCATTTTCATCCAGATTCCAGGCAAAAATCATCTGGCTGATCGGATTTGCTTCTTTAAGCCTGTTGAATAAATCAGACAGATCTTTCACATGAGAGCAATCGACCCCTTTACTGTATAATCCGCCTTCAAATGAATGCGTATGAGTATCAATAAAACCAGGTAAAACACAGGCACCTTTCAGATCAATCTGTTTACCCTGAAAACTGGGAAGCTGATCTTTAAAAACAGCCTGAATGATACCGTTATCAACAAGACAAGCAGTAAAAAATTCATCTCTTTGATTCATTGTATAAAAACGGGCATTATAAAATAAGGTTTGCATAATCTATCCTTTAAACATCTTTTCCAACAAGCAATAAAACTGATGAACAGGAAAACCCATTACATTAAAATAGCATCCATTTACTTTTTCAATAAATTGGGCACCATATCCCTGAATTCCGTAAGCGCCGGCTTTGTCCATAGGTTCTCCGGTGGCAATGTAATCTTTAATCTCCTGCTCAGACATTTTTTTAAAACTGACACTTGTCTTTTCAACAGAAGTATAGTTTTTCATCTTATATCGGACACAAATTCCTGTATAAACCGCATGAGTATGTTCTGACAAGGCGTTTAAATAGTCAAAAGCCATCGCTTCATTCTCCGGTTTTCCCAATATGTGTTTTTTATGATAGACAATCGTATCAGCAGCCACTATCAGACAGTCCTGATCCATTTCTTCTGCTATGGTCTGACATTTCTTTATCGCAAGGCGACAGACATACTGACGAGGATTCAGATGATCTGCAGGTAAAATAGTTTCATCAATATCAGCCTTTTTCTGGATAAATTTTATCCCCAAAAGTTTAAACAATTCTTTCCTTCTGGGTGATTCAGATGCCAAAACTACATGGATATTTTTTAATAAATGATGTATCATACTATCTCTTATATCGTTTTGTACAAAAAAAGCATACTTGTTTTATTTTGTCAATTGAAATAATTGTAAATGTCCAAACTTACTGTAAAACTAAAAAATTGAGTATTATTGAAAATATAAAAGGGCGGTTGCCCGCCCTGTATCATCATTAGGTTTAATTAAGTTTAAACGTTGATATGTAAAGCATTTACCAGTTGTTCGAGCAATTCAGGTTTTGTAGCAATATCACTTTGTTTTAAGAAATCAATGCGTTGTTGGAATCTGTTTTTGAGTAATTCTTTGTATTCTTCCATATTTTCGCGTTTGAAAGGATCATATTTATCGTAGAATCCTGGCAATATCTTTTCAATACTGTCTTTTGTTGGAATCATTGCACCTGGTAAAACAGACCATTCTTCCCATTCAAGCTGATCCATCAGGATAGCTGTTTGCAGAGTTAAAGACGTTTGAAGCTTGATACTTTCGAGTTCGGTATCTGATTTTTTCCATAAACCTTGTGAATTGAAGGAATAGAAATCAGCACCATTATCTGCAATCGCTAAAAATGCATTCACATCTTTCCAGAGTTCATAAACACGGAAAGGATTGGCAAATGGTTCAAATGCTAATTTTTTCAGATCTTCAGCTGATACATTTTCGGCTTTATTTCGTTTGGTAATCAAGGCAGCACCCATGGCAATCGCCAGATGTTTATCTTTAAATTTGATGACCGGAGGTAAAACGGTATCTTTCATCAGCCAGCAGAGCGCTTTTGGAAAACTACAGGTATTGACATAAGTTCCCAGCATATCTCTGTCAAACAAGGCACGGCCATTGGATTGGCGGATATCAAGACCCAGTGGAATTCTTTTACCGTCAATATTCACGATACTATGATTCATCAGAGAAATCGCATATTTCCAGTCCGGATGGCCTATAGGTCTGGAGTCGGTTTTATCAAACAAGGTAGGTTCCCAGGCACGACACATTTTTTCTTCCAGATCAATCTGAAAAGCATCATCATGTAATACAACTTTTTTAAAGCCCTGAGGTAAGGTTCCCCCATTATCATGAGAGTTGGTATGAGATGACTTTCCTGTACCGGATAAACCAAAGAAAGCAATCGAGCGCTTACCCAGCTTTTTGTAGCTATCTTCAGCACATGCAGTAAAATCAATCTCTTTGATACCACCATGGCAGGCAGCCATACCCAGTCTCATACCGGATGTCCAACCCAGAGTAAGCGTTCCTTTTTTTCTCTCCCCGAAGTAACGCATACCAAAATTAAAAATCACATTATTCAGTTCATCTACCAATGCCAACTGAGGTGCTCCCACATTATTATAGAAAGGATCGTTGCAAGTCCATTCGTTGAAGGCAACCAGAATAATATCAATGATATGCACTTCTTTACTGTTTTTATACTGTTGTTCAAACACTTCAATCGGTGTGAAGTTACACAACCAGTTAAACACATTCATTGCATCAGATTCAGTCGTTACAAAAGTCGCTTTGATCATCAGATTTGGATCTTGTCCTAAAACAGCTTCTGCTTTAATCAGAGGATAGTGTTCCATTTGAAATAATGCTTCCCTGACATCACCTTCAACCTTATCCTTATCTCCCTGATTGAGCTTATTGTAAAAACGACGAGCTTTCGCTGTACGGCCAATAATATTGCCATGACAATCATTCAGCACTTTAGCGCCTTTTGGTAAACCAAGTTGTTCTGCATAAGGCGGATAAATTTCATAATCCGTTTCGCTTACACCTGCCTGTTTTTTTGCTAATTCATAAGCTTCAGCTGCAGTGATTTTTCTCACTTTAGAATTGTTCATCAGTGTTTCAGCCATCGCTCTTACACTGGACATTTCTTTCAGATCGTTGTAGTAACGACTACAATCAAGACTTGCCATTGTTCCTCCCACAAGACATACTCTATTTTTTATTTGGAATATTTCTCCATATGACAAACTTCTTTGTTTGTAACTTCAGCACCCAGTCCGTTTATACCTCTCCTTTTAAAAGATAGTAAAGACCAAGTGCTTTTTTTCTCTCATCTCGTTAGCACTCTATAAAAAGAAAAAAGAACTCCACCCGCAGGTGAAGCTTTCATCTTATAGATCAAGAATTAACAGATACCGATTTCTTTGTCAAGAAAAATTTATAAATAATTTATTTGTCCTTAATCAGATTATTCTTTTTTACTATTTTTCAATAAGTTATGAATTCCATTCGAATACAGCCAAAAATGAACGGATTTTCAATTTTATTACAATTCTTTTGATTTTATCACTTTTTAACTGAATAAAACGATTAAAACATCATTCATATTCGTTCCTGTATTTTGTTCAGACAATGAATCACCAATAATTGTAAATGCGCTAAAAGTGTCATTTCTTTTTAAATAGATTTCCGGAAATATGCCATTATGTTGAGATATCAATCTCTGATAAGAAGTGTGATCTGCAAAAGCTCCTGACGAAGGTGCATTACCATCATGCCCGTCTGAAGTAAAACAAAGGGCTGAGATACAAGGCATAAATTGAAGTTCAATGCTTAAAGCTAACATCAGTTCTGAACATCTGCCCCCTCTTCCCTCTCCCTTGACTTTCACCAGACACTCACCCCCGAAAAGCAGAGCAAATGGTTTTTCTCTTTTTTTAAAGAATTTATAAAGCATACAGCCTATATTTAAACCGCTCATATTAGCATAATCTGCCAATCGATAAGGGCTAATTTCACAGGGAATATTCTGCTCGTTGAATTGTTTTTTAATTATCTGTAAGAGCTTTTCATTATCTCCAATACAATGATAGGGAACATTTTTTACATGTTTTGGAGTTTCTGTCAGCCATTCTTCATATATTGAATATTCTTCAGGTAAATATTGTTTTAAAATATCTTGTGCGTCAGTTAAGCTACTATCATCAGAAAAAGTCAGACCGGATGCTACATTATGATGTTCTCCAGTAAAAATATCACTCAAAATAAAGCAAAATGCATTATCCGGATCGATGGTCTCTAACAATCTGCCACCCTTTATCAAAGAGATATGCTTACGAATGCAATTGATGTCATTGATCGATACTTCTGCTTTTAATAACTGATCATTGAGGAATCTGAACATATCCAGAGAAAGACCATCAGGCAAGAGTTCCACCAGACTGCTTCCCCCTCCGGAAATCAAGAACAGAGTAAAGATATCTTTTTTATCTTTCAGGCAATCTACTAAATTCTTGCCAGCTTGCAGAGACCTTTCATCCGGTAAGGGGTGAGCGCTGACCAGTCTTTGACAGTTTGGTAAATGATAATCTGTTGAGTAATCCGGACAGATAATTAAACTTTCTGCTATCTGCTCGTTAAAAAAATCATAACAAGCTTTCACCATTTCATTGGCAGCTTTGCCAATGCCAATCAGTTTGATCTGTTTATCTGTCTTTATGTTACAAAGATGTGGTATCAGCAGTTTATCTGCTCTGGCTGCTTCCAGACTCTTATTCATAATATCTGTTAAAAATTCTTTCATATCTATCCATTCTTTTTACAAGTGTTGATCACGCGGAGACGCGGGGTCGCGGAGAGAATGAGATTTTTTTTATTTTTCATCCCTTTTCATCCGAGCTTATCAGTGCTTTCAGTGTCTGTATCATTTTTTTCATTTTCTCTGTGTCTTCTGTGGTCAAAGAGTATATCTCACGCGGAGACGCGGGGTCGCGGAGAGAATGAGATTTTTTTTATTTTTTTATCCCTTTTCATCCGAGCTATCTGTGTCATAATAATCTTATCTTTGTTCAGCTTCATCCGTGCT
>JAGOCT010000115.1 GCA_017998585.1 Candidatus Cloacimonadota bacterium
CTATACTACGTGTCGTTTTGGGGAATTGATCAATCAGTGAAGGATTATCAGTAATTGCTCTGATATGTTTTGCAATTTGTGTATTATGTTTGTATAATGTAGGAGTAAATACTTCTGTCTCAACTTTGACCTTAATTTTCTGGTAATAGCGAACCTGTTTTGTTATAGGATTATATTGTACCGGATTGATCATTGTAATCAATATTGGATGTCCGTTTTTGTATTGCATCTTAAAATTTGTCTGTTTTGATATCTGTGGATAAAACTGATCTTGTTGATAAACAGATGAATATCTGGGCATACTATTTTCTGGAACAACAGATAAACGACCAGATACAGAGACCGGTTTGATATCATATTCTCCTGGCAGATAAATTGCTTGAGAATATTCAATCTTTACAGACTCTGCACTTTGTAAATGAGGCAATAATAGTCTGACAGGTTTTACAGCAATAGCAGGATCACATGCTTTGAAGTTCATTTCACAGTTTTCAAGTATTACCTGACCTTGATCAACATAAGGTTGATTAAATTCGTAAGTCCATTCATAAGCAGACAGGAGTATAAAACTCATTATCCATATAAGCACAATACTAATTTTTTTCACTTTAACCTCTTTTATTTCCAGATTTTGTAAATTCAGCATACATTATAGGATAAATCGTCAAGCAAAATATCTTAATAATGGTATTTTTTATGATGATTAATCATAAAAGCTCTATAAATTTGTTCAATTAGAAATATTCTGATCATCTCATGCGTAAAAGTCATTTTTGAAAAACTGAGTAAGAGATGAGCAGACTGTTTTAATTCTTCATCGATACCATAAGTGCCTCCAATTACAAATTGAGCAGATCCTTTTAACTGCCATTCAGACATTTTTTGAGCAAAAAGTGGAGATGTCATCTGATTGCCTTCTTCAGATAAAACAATTAGGGGAAGAGAAGGATTGATTAGTTTCATCATTCTTTGTTTTTCCTGTTGTTTTACAATCTGCACATTATTGCTGTTTGTAAGTTGTGTAGCAGGTAACTCGATAAGTTCAATTCCTGTATAGGGAGAAAGCCGTTTCCTATATTCAAGAAACGGCTCAATGAAATATTTTTCTTTGCTTTTACCAATGCAAATAATTTGTATATTCATACTTAATTAGCACTTAACGCACCCATTGCCATACAAAGCATCTTAGTCTCTGCATTATCAGCACGGGAAGCAATCAAGATAGGCGCTTTTGTTCCCATAACCACATGAGCGACTCTCCATTGACAGTAATATGTCAGGCATTTGCCAAAAATATTACCTGCTTCAATATTAGGTACGACAAGAATATCAGCCTGGCCAGCTACTGGAGAATCAATCCCTTTCATTTTAGCAGCATCCATATTGATAGCATTGTCAAAAGCCAGAGGACCGTCAATAATACACTGAGCAATCTGATTTCTATGATTCATTTTTGCAATCACAGAAGCATCCAGTGTACACTGCATTTTTGGATTAACCACCTCAACTGCAGCCAGTAAAGCCACTTTGGGTATTGGATTACCTAGTGCATGCGCCACTTTAACTGCATTCTTTACAATGGAGATTTTTTCATTTAAATCTGGATATAGATTGATTCCGCCATCAGTCATCAGTAAAACTCTTTCAGGGCTTTCATAAGCCAGAACATCACTAATCACTTCACCAGTTCTTAAACCATTTTCTTTATCAAGAACTGCTTTTAATAAAAGGGCAGTATCCGCTTTTCCTTTTAAAATAATCTGACCTGCATTCTCACGAATAAGACTGACTGATTGCGCACAGGCTTTATTCAAATCTTTACCTGTATCTACTATCTGAAATCGACCTTCGTATTCAGGGAATTGTTTTTTTATAATATCTTCAATACTATTTTTATCCCCTACCAATATTGATTCTGCCAGATTTTCTGATTTTGCCAGTACAGCCGCTTCAATTGCAGTATCTGTTTGTGCTGCAGCAATCACCACTGTTTTTTTTACTTCATTCTCTTTGACCATGTTTAGCATTTCGTTGAAATTCTTAATCATAAAAGACTCCATATATTATATTTTTAAATAAATTTGGTGAAAAAATTACATTTTTAAAAAGATCATTTTCCTGCATAGTTTAGCAGATAGTCTATATCAGTTTCATACTCGGCATAAGAATCAGATAATATTTTCTTTAATGCCTGTTTCTGAATTTGTCTTACTCTTTCACGAGAAATACCCATTTCCTGAGCAATCTCTGCAAAATTTTTTCCTTTTTGCCCATCCAGTCCATAATAGGATTTTATAATATGAGCATCTCGCTTATCCAGAGTTTTGATTGATTTTGTTATTTTTTGTTGTAATCGTTCCTGATAATATAAATTTTTTGGATCTTGAGCAGTTGGATCTTCGATAAAATCAATCATTGTGGCATCTTCACCATTTGTTTTAGTTACTTCATCAAGAGAATAGGTGTCAATAGCCTGTAACTGCATATTATTGATTAATTTTTCCGAGATATCTGATTTATCCGATAACTGATTTATAGAGATCTCACCACCGGTTTCCGCCGTATAACGATCACGAATACTTTTAATCTTGTTGATTGCATTAGACCTGCCTAAGGGAACTCTGATCAACGAAGTTTTTTCTGCCAACGCAAACAAAATCTTTTGTTTTATCCACCAAACAGCATAAGAAATCAATTTAATTTCTTTATCTGGGTCATAACGATCAATCGCTTTTATCAGACCCATATTTCCTTCACTAATCAGTTCAGAAAGCGTAAGACCCCTATTCTGGTAATGGGAGGCAATTTTAACAACAAATTTGAGATTTGAGCTGACCAGTTTATTTTTTGCTTCTTCATCACCCTCTTTAGCTTTAATGGCTAAATCCTTTTCTTCTTCACGGGTAAGTGTCGGAATCTTTGAAATTTCATTTAAATAACTTTGAAGTGCCTGATCACTAAACACATGTTCCATAATCAACCTTTATTTGCCAAAAGTAAGCGTTCTTTATGATCAATGATAAATTCAAGTAAGTCTTCTTCATTCATATTCATTTTTGCAGACAGCTGAAACACAACGGATACGCCAGCCAGATTAAGTCCCATCTCCTGAGTCATTGTACTGATTAAAGAGATTCGATTCAAATCCTCTTGAGAAAAGTATCTTCTCCCGTTTTTTCTAAATGGTTTAATGAGATTTTGATTTTCATATTCCCTGATCGTTTGTTCATGAAGATTAAGCTGTTTAGAAACAATTCCTATTGGATATAATTCTTTATTCATACTTTCCTCTCTTATAACCCGATTAAGAAATCTCTTGGGTTAATTGCAACCCCTCTGACACGATACTCAAAATGCAAGTGAGAGCCATTCGCATTACCTGTAGCGCCAACAGTACCAATCATTTGCCCCTGAGTAACTTCATCACCTACTCTGACTAAATTTGTATCGTTATGTCCATACACAGTCATTTGAAAATTATCATGTTCTAAAATAATGACATTTCCATAACCTCTTTGAACACCTGAAAAAACGACTTTTCCTGGTAACACCGCATATATTGGTTCACCGGTTGGTGCACCAAAATCAATCCCTTTATGCATCCGGCCACTTCTCATTCCAAAATTTGAAATCACTTTTGGTCTGTCAACAGGCAACACGGGTGTTTTACTAAATGATTTTACTAACTGTTTGTTCGGTTTTGAAAATTCAATATCTTTTTGAGCCTGCATAGCTGAAGCATCACCAATATAAATACGTTGTCCCTCTTTCACTGTTAAAGTATTCAGTTTATTCCACTTTTTTAAATCATCTACAGACACATTATAATTTTTGGCAATTCGGAATAAGTTTTCTCCTCTGGCTACAATATGAACAGAAACCGATTGAATGCTTTGTACAGGAGTTGCATCATCCGGAGTGGCCGATTCCTGAGCCTGTGCCAGATGACCAGGTTCAAGCCATATTCTTTGCCCTTCTCTTACATCAAAATCCTTCAGATTATTATAATCTAATAAGTCAATAATGTCAATCTGATAGAGTTTTGCAATCGCAGAAAGACTTTGATTTTTCTTCACAATGTGAAACTTTTCATTTAATCTGAGCGGTTCAGATTGTTGTGGTTCATTTTCAGGCTTAGCTGTCTGAATTTTCAATACCTGTCCAGCTTTTAAACGGCTGCTTTTTAAACTGTTCAGTTTTTGAATCTCTCCCTTACTTGTCCCATACAATTTTGCGATGGATGCAAGTGTTTCTTTTTTCTTAACTCGATGAGTGATAATAATCTTTGATTCTGAATCACTTCCTTGAACAGAAACAGAAGAAGGCTGTTTTATCTTATTAATAAGCAAAACCTGACCTACTTTTAACTCGTTGTTTCTTATATTATTTATTTTTTTTAGTTCATCTACTTTGATATTATGAGCCTTTGCAATTCGAAAGAGGGTGTCTCCCTTCTTCACCTTGTACGTAGTATTTTGTACAGAAACGTTATTATCTTCTTCTTGATCAGCGATGCGTTCAGGCTCATTATTTTCAGGTGCCTGTATTGCTTTTGATACGGTTAATTCCTGTCCCACACTCAGTTTATTGGATGACATCTGATTCATACGTTTTAACTCATCCACAGTCAATCCATGTTTTTTAGCAATAGAAGAAAGATTGTCTCCAGATTTTACTTTGTATGTCTGATTAGAAACACTTTGTTTTTTACTTTTTTTCTCGTTTGTTTTTTTTTCTTCCAAAAGAATAATCTGACCTAATTTCAAAGCATCTGTATTTAAATGGTTGATTTTTTTGAGTTCATCAACAGGGATATTATACTTTTTGCTAATACGGTATAACGTATCTCCTGATTTGACTTTATGCTGATTAGTAGCTGCAAAAAGAGCTTCATAAGTTAAAAGTGAAAAAATGAGTAATATAATTAAATCTGTTTTACGAATAATGTATTTCAAAATCATTATAATCCTTGTTTATTGAGACTTCTATGCATTGGATATTGTAAACCCAGGAAAAAGAGGGTCCTTTTTTGGCAATTTTAATCAAATCAGAAATAATCGCATTATCTGCAATAGCCATTATTTCGACTCTACCGTCAACGAGATTCTTTACATAAGCTTTGACAGCAAGTTGTTTCGCGTGTGTATATATAAAATGTCTGTACCCAACGCCTTGAACACGACCTTCAACTATCATTTTTATTGCTTTTGCCATTTCAATCACACTTTATATCTATTTTAAGAAAGTATTGTATATTTTATAATTTCTGTCAATACTTTTTATGAAAAATTACAAATCAGACGATAAGTCTATTTAAATAACTCAATTACTTATTGATTGTTACGAATGAATTTGAGTTATCATTACTGATTCAATCCAAGATATCAGTCTTCAGTTACAAAACGATAAACTTTTTCATCAGGTTTTTGCATTCCATATTTTTCTCTGGCAATTTTTTCTATTGCCTGAGGATCATTCTCCAGTTTTTCGTTTTCTTTTTGTAGTGCCAGATTTTCTTTATGCAAAAGAGAAACCTCATTTTTAATATTGCTTAAATCATGACGTGCAGCGATCCATTTGATCAAACTAAAATCATTTAATACCAGCATATCGATAAATAAATAGACAATGACTAGCTTCATAAACAGATTGAAGACCTTCTTAAAAGCTTTGCTATGATTTGATAACGTATGTATTGCTCTCATTAGAACTCCTAAAGATTAAAGATATAGACACCTTGTTTGACAAAATCAAGATCATCTGTTGTTACTGCATTCCCTGAAAGATAAACGATTTTCTCAAAAAGTGAGCAAAAACTTTTACAATCAGATATACTGATATTGACACAGTCGGTTTTGTAATGCATTGGAAAAATGATTTTGGGATTCAATTGATCACAAAGCACTTTTGCTTCTTTATAATCAAGCGTATAAGTCCCTCCTACAGGTATCATTAATACATCTATCTTTCCAATGGATTCAATCATTTCAGGGGTTAAAACATGTCCAAGATCGCCACAATGTAAAAAATTTAAACCTTCTGCGGATACTCGAAAAAGGATATTCTCTCCCCTTTTTTCCCCATGTACTTCATCGTGAAAAGCCTTAAATCCCTCAACTTTAAAATCACCTATCTGATACTGACCAGCATTTATTAACTTTTCGAAAT
>JAGOCT010000116.1 GCA_017998585.1 Candidatus Cloacimonadota bacterium
CTCATGATCTACAGTCAGAGATTGAAGCAGTTCTTTCTGTTCCATCGGGCTGACACCATGCAATTTAAATATAACATTATATGCATCAGATAAATAACTTCTGATATCACTACCGATTAAACTGATCAGACTAAACTCCTGATTAAAGGTAGGCGCTATTAGTATCGTTTTTTTCAGAGGGTTCAAACCTAATTTTTTTTTGGCTTGTTCTGGTGTCTCTGAATTTGTAAAAACGGAGTCTAATTTTGGCATTCCAGCCACTAAAGGAGAATTAATAAGATATTTCTTCATAATCTTTTCATGTACAACACCAGGTACACATAACAAATCAGCACAATTCTCTCTGTATGACAAAGGTTTGTCAGTAAAAAAACTTCCCTTGCAAATAGTCCCATGTCCAATATTGACAATAAAACCCAAACCTTCTACTTTTTCATAAGAAGAATCTGCAATAAAGACAATATCAGGCTTGTAGCTTTCCGTACTACAAGCATCTTGCTTGTAGACATTTTCTGCAAGCTGACAATCTTCCGTACTACAAGCATCTTGCTTGTAGCTGTTTTCTGCAAGCAGGATGCTTGCAGTACGAATGTGATTTTCGCAAGCTGGTAGCTTACGGTACAAATCTTTTTCTGCAAGCAGGATGCTTGCAGTACGAGAATGATTTTCGCAAGCTGTTAGCTTACGGTACAATTTTTGTTCATCCAGCCATAAGAGATCTCCTGCCAGTTCTCTTCTCATCCCATAATTCGGACTTTTTATCGTTGATGGCTGATAAGGAGGAGATAAAATAGCCACCCTGCCTAAAGAGTGTTTCTGTATATATTGAATCAGGTTTTTGAACAAGTAAAAGTGAAACTCCCGCTCTACATAAAAGAGAAAATTATACATTCTTTTCCTTAACCAATCTGACAATGTGTTTCATTCGTTCCGCAAAACTGAATTCTTTGCATAATTTACTGACAATTTTGTTATTTCTGCTGATTAAATCATCCTGTAATAGATACAGGCTGATCTTTTCCTGTAAATCGACAGCGCTTCGGCATGTTACTATCCCCAGCTCTTCAAGTTCCGGTATTTCATCACAGATCTGGAATTGCTGAGCCATCGCCAGATCAAAAGTTCTGTTATTGATAAAAGAATAATCTCTCATCGTATCCTGATGATCATTTAACACGATTTTAGCTGACTGATAGAGGCGGTTTAAATCTTTCCATTCCACAAATTCACAGAGAATATGTTTATCAGGTACTAAGCCTTTCCAGGCAGCACCGACGATCTTGTAGTTTACATCATCTTTCATAGTCAACAGATATTCAACCAATTTTCGACCACGCTTATTCTGTGCCTGATGATTGTTTCCGACAAAAAGCACATCAAACTCCTTTTTAATGCCCTGAATTGGATAAAAATGAGTCGAATCTCCTGCCTGTGGCAGATAAATCGTATCAATTCCATTCTGATTTAAGATTTCTGTAAAAGGTTTTGAAGCACAAAAACACAGCCTGTAATCTTTTAAGCTATCGCAATCTATTAGTTCCGGATGATTAATAATCCATGCATATGCATTTTTGACTTTTGGATATGGGTATTTATGTAATCCTCTCAAATGGATATGCGTATCATTTTTTGGTAATTGATTCCAGGTATCCATTCCATGAATCTGACAATCATGCCCCATTTTTAACAATTCTGCCTGCATACTTTCTGCAAAGTAAACATCACCCCAATTAGCAAACTGACGACTATAGGAAGGAACACACATCGTAATAGCAAATTTCATAAGGGCATCCTCTCAGCAGGAATCTTATTTTTGATCAGTTCCAGTTTTTTTACAGCAAGGGAAAACTCATGAGAATACTCACGGTTTAGTTGAAGTTCACATTCATACTCATTTTTAAAACAACTGGTAAATTTTTTTTTCATCTTAAGGGATCTCAGTTCATATTGATACATGAGTAAGTTATTGTAAAACAAACCGTTTTCCCTGGTATGTATTGTTCTCTGGGTATTCTTAAAATCTCTGTAAGCAGTAGAATCATGAGATTCAGAAGCGTGACAGTACAAATGCTTTAAGCGGTCAGTTTCGTGCATATAGAAAAAAGGAATTTCTGCCAGTCTGGCTCTCAGGCAATAATCAGTATCCTCTTCACCATAAGGGCTGTAATCTTCGCACCAAAAGCCCAACTGTTCTTGAATGGATCGGTGAATCAGCATACATGCACCGCCCATATTGGCTTCAGGAATCTGAACCTGATGACCTGAAGGTAAAATACCTGTCGGGTAACTAATATTGTAAAGCTGTTTTAAAAATGAGTAAGCAATAAAGAGCTGGTTGTTATTCTGTTTACAGATATCAACCATCTCTGAAAGCCAATTTTCTTTTAAAACCTCTATATCGTTATCCAGTTTTAAATAGTATGATGTTTGAACGAGCTCCCATATTACATTTGAAGCAGTCGCCACACCATAATTTTTATCCAGTAATATGAGTCGGTCTATCTTACCGCTTACATATTGGCTTTTCAGATAATCCTGTGTTCCGTCTGAGCTGCAGTTGTCTGCAATGATCAGATAAAATGGCATATCTGTCTTAGACCAAAGACTTTCCAGACAGCGTTTGGTCAATTCCAGACGATTATAAGTAACGATACCTATCGTTATTTCTGCCATTTTCTTCTCCATCAATAATATGGGATTTTACCTGTTGAGGTAAAATGGATTACCTTCAAATTCCCTCTCAAGGGGAGTCTGTGCTACAACGATGAGTTCCGTAGGTGCGACATAATAATATCAGCCTTTTAACACAGACTCTGGAGAGGAATTATCTGTTTTATAAAATCTGAGACAGCTTTTTACACAGAGCTGATTACTTCCTTAAAAACATCCAGTGATAATTCTTTTTGTTCGCCTGTTTGAAGATCTTTTTGAATATAGACATTCCGATTCAGCTCATCTTCACCCAGAATAATGGCAAATCGGGCATTGACCCTGTTAGCCTGTTTCATCTGCGCTTTCATGGAAGTCTTTTCTATATCAAATTCCACGCTTAAGAAATTTTGTCTCATCCAGCTGATCATTTCGACAGCCTTTGTCATCACCGCATCCCCAAGTGCAATAAAATAAATATCTGGTTTTGGTTCCAGATTAGCCATCAGATTTTCCTGTTCCATTGACAGTATCAAGCGGGTGATACCACCGGCAAAGCCAATGCCAGGGGTTGATTTCCCCCCAAACTGTTCGACCAGACCGTTATATCTGCCCCCACCGCCAAGCGCATTCTGAGCGCCTAAATTGTTATTGATAAACTCAAAAGCGGTATTGGTATAATAATCAAGTCCTCTTACGATTCGTGGATTAACAATAAAAGGTATCTGCATTTTCTTCAAATATTCCTGTACCTGTGAGAAATGGGATTTACATTCATCATCCAAATAATCCAGCATAGATGGCGCATTATCAGCTATTTTCTTACAGGTATTTACTTTACAGTCCAGTAGTCTTTTTGGATTCTTACTGATTCTGTTTTTACAGTCTTCACACATTTCTTCTATATGCGGAGAGAAATAAGCTCTCAAAGCGTCATTATAGGTTTCAGTACAAGTTGAACAGCCAATACTGTTTATTTCAACAGAGAAATTACTCAGTCCGATTTCTTTTAAAAAAACATAAAAAACCTGAATCACTTCAGCATCGTAATACGGATGATTACTGCCAATACATTCAACACCAAACTGTGAAAACTGTCTCGAGCGTCCGGCTTGAGGTCTGTCATATCTGAACATTGGTCCGATATACATGAGTTTGGAAATAGGATTATCAGCACCCAGATTGTTTTCCACATAACTGCGAATCACTGGAGCGGTCCCTTCAGGTCTGAGGGCAAAAGTTCTGCCTTTTTTATCGGTAAACTTGTACATTTCTTTCTGAACGATATCGGAAGTATCTCCAACTGAGCGTTCGAATACTTCTGAATTTTCAAATATTGGGGTTACAATCTCTTTATATCCAAATCTTTTTGCGATTTGTCTAAACTTACTTTCGATCAACTCCCATTTGTAACTGTCTTTTGGCAACACATCAAAGGTGCCTCTTGGAATACTAAATTTCCCAGCCATTTATACCTCTTTTTTCATTTTATTATTCTTAAAAGGATGATAATGAATAAAGACTTCTTTCAGGTAATGATTATCTGCGCAAAGTCTTGTTTCCAGTTCATCAGCAATCATATCCCCTTCATTCATCGTCAGACTACCGTCCAGTGCGATGGTAATATTTAATGTATAATAGGGTCCAAAACGATGGCTGTAAACAGATTCAACATCCTTAATTTCCTTTATATTTTCTACTTTTTCCAGTACATCATTCACAATCTCATCAGAAGGTGAAACATCCATCAAAGAAGAAGATCCGTCCTTTAATATCTCAATACCGGTCTTCATGATAAATAATGATACCACACATCCGGCTAATGGATCTACCCAGGCATATCCTGCTCTTGCAAATAAAATCCCAATAATCACTCCGCCTGCTGCAAAAATATCATTGATATGATCTGCGGCTAATGCTTTTATTGCCGGATTTTTCAATTTTTTACCCATCAACTGTGTATAAAAACTGAGTCCAATCTTTGACAATATTGTAAACAACGCAATATACAAGGTTATCCAGCCGACTGTTATTTCTGTAACAGGATTAAGCATATAATCATAAATGTTATTCACCGAATTCCAGAAAATGGCAATAGCTGTGGTAATCACAAAGGCTGAGATCACAATAGAAGCAATACTCTCCATCTGCCGGTGCCCGTATGGATGCTCTTCATCAGCAGGCTTATCCGCATATCGCAGGAAAAACTTCACGGCAATATAATAAACCACATCTGAAGTGGAATTGATTCCATCAGCTAGTAAGCCGGCACTATGACCAATTACACCGGTAACTGTTTTTAACACTGCTAATAAGATATTAAAGCCTAAACCCATATTAACGGACAACTGAGTCTTTTTGCTTACCCAGTCTGTATTTTTGATTTGTTCTGTTTCTGTATTCATTTTTTCCTTTCGTACAGCAAGCTATCTATATGTTGTATCGCAAGCTACCAGCTTGCGAAATGTCCCGTACTGCAAGCATCTTGCTTGCAGAAAAAGCTACAAGCAAGATGCTTGTAGTACGGCAAAAACTTGCATAATTATTCATCTACAATGAATTCGTCTTCACATATTCTCTGGCTTTTTCCAGATCTTCAGGCGTATCAATGCCAATTGCCTGATACTGACTTTCTACCATTCTGACAGAAATTCCATTGTCTATCAGGCGAAGCTGTTCCAGACTTTCAGTTTTTTCCAGTAATGATTGAGGCATCTGGACAAACTTCATTAAAGTTTCTTTTTTGTAAGCATAGACACCGATATGTTTATAGTATTTCAAACCTTCCACTTGATTTCTCTGATAAGGAATCACCGATCTTGAAAAATAAATGGCATCAGATTTCTGATTAACAATCACTTTCACATTATTTGGATTGGCAATTTCTTCTTTATCTACCAGATGATGCATCAAAGAAGCCACTTCTACCTGTGAATCTATAAAAACATTGAGTAACGCCTCCAGTGGCTCACGGGTAACAAAGGGTTCATCTCCCTGCACATTCACGACGATATCACAATCAATTTGCAGGCATACTTCAGCAATACGATCTGAACCGCTCTGATGATGTTCTGAAGTCATCACAACCTCTCCGCCAAAGCGTTTCACTTCATCATATATTGCCTGATGATCAGTCGCAACAATGACCTGATCAAAAAGTTCTGTCTGCTTTACAGCTTCATAAACCCGTTGAATCAGACACTTATCCCCTATCATGACTAAGGGTTTGGCATTCAATCTTGTCGATGCATAACGCGATGGAATTACAGCTATTTTAATCATTACTTATCCTTTTTCTTAACTCAGTTTTAACCTGATATTCAATCACAGAACCATTTCTGATTACTTCTATCTGTATTCTTGAGAATTCCAGCTGGTGCAATTTATTAACAGCCTTTCTTTCGTAAATGGTTTTAGTCCGGTCATTTTCTTCTTTTTGCAACGAGTTAATCTGTTGACCCATATATTTTGAATA
>JAGOCT010000117.1 GCA_017998585.1 Candidatus Cloacimonadota bacterium
ATATAAGTCTGATTATTTAATCATCAGCATCTTTTTAGTCATTTCTGCTGAGTCTGTTTTTAAGCGGTAGAAATAGACACCTGAAGGGCAAGCATTTCCTTTTGTATCTTTACCATTCCATTCGATCTGGTAAGTACCCTTATTCAGATACTGATTTTTTAAGACATTCACTTTTTGACCTTTATTATTAAAAACGAGCAGTTCAACATGACTTCCCTGATTCAGGTTAAAGCTAATCTGAGTAGAAGGATTAAATGGATTTGGATAGTTTTTCAGATTAAGTGCTTTTACAGAAACTTCATTCTCATTTACAGCTGTTTCAACTTCAAGTGTCAGATCTAAAGTAGTAGTCATTTCGCTGGCAATGATCACATTTTCTACTGTTAAAGTCTGATACCCTGATAAAGTAGCAGTCAGTGTATAAGTGCCAGGAGCTAACTCTGTATAATATTGTCCCTGAGCGTCTGGATTGATTATCAAATCACCTATTGTAATCTGAACATTTGATACAACACCTGTTCCTCCGTTTAATGTTACTGTTCCCTGAATAGCAGTTGGATTTATTACAATACCAATTGAGCCATTAAAATTTAAGTTCTGAAGATAAACAGATGCTGGATCTGTTCTGGAATCTTCCCAGGCAAACACCATCTGGTTATACATAAAATCGGTTGCTTTCATGTGTACCACATTACTTGCAGCCGTTTTAATCGAAACGAATTCGCCGGGCCATACATGCTGACCATTAGTATTCAGTTTGAATGCGTTAATTTCTGTATCAACAGCAGAACCATTAAGTGCACCGGTAAAAACGGCGACCAATTCACTATTGACAACATGTGCTTTCATAGGCATTGGAGATTGACTACCAAGAGATATAATTTCCAGTCCATTTTCACCTAATACAGAATTTCCAGTGCTATCCAGTTTCTGAGCTCTCAAACCTCTGGCATTCTGATTCGCATCTGTTTCAGACCAAACCATCCAGGTATCACCGGTAAACTGATCGAAAGCCACTATTGGATAAAAATGCTGAGTAGAAGTATTGACCGTTGGCTGAACACCGTTAGCAGCAAAAGCCACTGAACCATCATTTAACACATGCTGAACATAGACGTTTCTCATCTGATCTGCATCTCTGTCTTCATACCAGCAAATTACAAAACCACCATCTCCATCAGTCGCTGTTGAAAAAATCTGTGTCCAGCTGGAGATTCCACCCTGATTGGTAATGGTAGTTGGTGTTGCCCAAACTGGATTGAGATTGCTGTCATATTTCTGTGCAAACACGTGGCGTGTAACGGCATAAAAAGGGCCTGAATCTTTGGCATACTTTAAAATAAAGGTGTCATTATCCTGAGGCAATATCTGAGGCCATGTATGAGAAAACCCTTCTTCGTGAAACAACATCGGTTGTGCTAAAGCAAGTGTACCATCAGCCATAATTTTCTGTAATTTAGTATCTGTTTCTGTCATCCAGGTAACAATCACGTTATTCTGGTCTGTAACACCTAAAGCAGGTGTATAATCTTCTGTTGCATCATTACTGACGGCAATACCGTCATTTCCCCATAAAAATGCACCATCAGGACTAATCTTATACACATAGATATCCTGATTACCTGTTCTAACATCCAAAAAAGCCAGGATAGCATTGTTTTGAGAATCCACTTTCATATCCCAATCTGTCAGCCAGCTCATTTGAGTATGATTACTAACCAATATACCTTCTTGTGGAAAAGCAGGTTCTCCGTTAAAACTGAATCTTTGAACCCGTACATTATAGTTGCCGTTTTCTGCTGAAAACCAGGAAACCCACACATGACCATCTGGTCCGTATGCAACTTTAGGGATCACTTCTTCGAATGAAGAGTTGGTTAATTTGAGATTCTGTTCAGGGTTGGCAGGCCATTGTGCATACAGCAAACTAACACATAATACAACCAGTACTAAGAATAGGGTCTTTTTCATTTTAATACTCCTTCTGTCCTCTATTTTTTATAAGTATCAAGTCATGAAAGATTGTTTAACAAGCTGGTAGCTTGTTTTACATCCTTCTGCCCTCTATTTTAAAAGCTTCAAGAGTCATGAAAGATTATTTAACAAGCTGGTAGCTTGTCTTACATCCTTCTGTCCTCTATTTTTAAAAGCGTCAAGAGTCATGGCTGACTCCCAGTATATATCGAATATTTCTTCCAAAGACTCAGCAAAATCACTATGCTCTATCAGCAATGTCACAAACTTAACGCCTGAGCTCATTTTATTCTGCAAAGCGATGGTAATAATTTTTGAATCGAAAATAAACATCTTGAATGGCAGTTTGGGCAATACCCTGACCGTCTCCCCCATTCTTTCAAAGTATTCAATCTTCTTTATAAATAAATCATTATCTTCTATTTCATAAAGCGATTTAAAACTCACGCCCTTGTTGATACTATCCCTCTCAGAAGAACGTACTTCCATGGAGATTTCATTCTCATTCATAATATTCAGGTTCATCACATAAGGTGGTTTATTAAAAGCCAACACACATTCAGAAGCATTCTTCTCCAGATCCTCAATCGTTTGAACAATACTGGATTTGGTATATAATACCTTTATAAAATCAAAGGGATTCTCATTTTGTTTATCTTCGTGATACAGGTTCATCAAAACAGGTTTCAAAGAACTCAGTATCTGCTTTTTGTCTTCCAGATCTTTCTCGATTAACATAGATACTTTTGCAGGGTCAACAGCAGAGTACTTTTTTACACTCCCCAGTTGCTCAATACACATATTGTTATGAATCAGGTTTTCTATGATTTGATAGCTCTGAGTTCTGGAAATTCCCACACTCTTTGCAATCTCTGTCGCAGTACAGCTATTATTTTTAAGCAGGTGGATATAAATCGATGCCTCTGTTTCGGTGAAGCCCAGATCAGCAAGTTTTCTAATTAAGTCCATTTCATATCCTCCATTTAAATTGTTGTCTATTTTTTACTACAAATTCTTTTTTAAATTTGTTGTCAACTCTTTTTTTACAATTTTCTTTAAAAGTATTTTATTCATGATTTCTACTAAAAAAATGATTGACGAAATCTTTCATTTCTTTATCCTGTTTTTTGAAAGATGAATAGGAGAATCTGTGATTGATCAGGAAAATCTAAACAAAGTCATAGAATATATCAATGATGCCTATGCAGTAGTAGGTCTCAGCCCTGATATCAGCTTAGATTTGTGTCAGTATGCCCTTGATATTTCGAAACAGTTTAGTTTTAACAAAGGGATTGGAGCGGCATATTTGCATATGGGAATTGCCTACTATCATAAGAATATGTATAGAAAAGCGCTTGAGTTGTATAATCAGGCATTAGATATACTCAATCCTGCTGAAGATGCCGGCTTTATCGGAATGGCATACAATAATATGGGGATTCTGTTTTCCAGATGGAAAAAAGAAAAGGAATCCCAAATATATTTCTTAAAATCTTTAGAAGGTGTTGACTATCGGTTAAACTTACATATGCATAAGAGTGCTGTCATTTCTCTAAACAATGTTGCCCAAAGTTATTTACGACAGGGGGATAAAGAGTTAGCAGCGCAATACTATGAAAAAGCTTATGCCTTAAGTATGACAGTCGATGATTATTACTGTAAAGGTCTTACTTTAAATAACATTGGTGTTTTTTTTAACCATGTTGAAGAGTACGACAGAGCGATTAAATACCTTGAACAATCCATCCAAATCTTTGTTGCAGGAGAATTGTTCAGAGAGACAATAGATTCATTAAACAATATAGCAGAAATTTATTTTAAAAAACAGGATTATGACAAAGCAGTCGAAAATTTAAATCAGGCTATTGACAAAGGTAATAAGCTAAATTCTTATTATGAAATTTGCCATAGTTATGTTATTTTTTCAGAAATCTATGCGAATCAATCGGATCTGAACAACAGAGATTATTATATTCAAAAAGCATTTGATATCGCATCAGACAAAGGATTCACAGATAAATTATTAACTGTTTGTGATAAGCTGATAGAGTATTCTAAATCAGATTACAATTATGAAAAACTAAAAGTCTATACGGATTTGTTTGAAAAAATAAATCAGGAAATTGACCAGATAAATAACAGTCTATAAAAAGAGAGGTTTTTATGTCCATACTGGTAACAGGCGGTGCAGGCTACATTGGCAGTCATACCTGTATAGAGCTGCTAAGTGCAGGATATGATATTATAATCGTTGACAATCTATCTAACAGCAAATATGAATCTGTGAAACGGATAGAAGAATTAAGCGGCAAAAATGTAAAATTTTATGAAACCGATATACTCGATAAAACAGCATTAGACTTTATATTTGGTGAAAATCAAATTGAGGCAGTCATTCATTTTGCAGGATTAAAAGCTGTCGGAGAATCCGTTCAAATCCCATTATCATACTATTTTAACAATATTTCAGGGACATTGGTCTTATGCGAAGTAATGAAAAAATACAGTGTAAAGAAAATTGTATTCAGTTCATCTGCCACAGTTTATGGCATCCCCGAAACCGTTCCGATTTCTGAAGACTTTCCCCGCTCTGCTACCAATCCTTATGGTAGAACAAAACTCATGATTGAAGAGATACTGAATGACCTCTTTATATCTGATAATGAATGGAGTATTGCACTACTCAGATACTTCAATCCGATTGGAGCCCATAAAAGTGGCAGAATCGGAGAAGACCCTAATGGCATCCCCAACAACCTGATGCCATTTATTACTCAGGTTGCAGTAGGAAAAAGAGATCATCTCAATGTTTTCGGCAATGACTATCCAACTCATGACGGTACTGGAATCAGAGATTATATCCACGTAGTTGATCTGGCAAATGGTCATCTGAAAGCGCTTGAGAAAACAATGAAACAAACTGGCATTGATGCGTATAATCTGGGTACAGGTAAAGGTTATAGTGTTTTAGACATCGTAAATGCTTTTGAAAAAGTAAATCAGGTAAAGATTCCCTTCCAAATCACTGAAAGAAGACCCGGTGATGTTGCAACCTGCTATGCGAATCCTGAAAAATCATTCAAAATACTTAACTGGAAAGCTGAAAAAGGAATTGAAGATATGTGCTTTGATTCCTGGAACTGGCAGAAAAACAATCCAAATGGCTATGAATAAAACTTAAATTAAGACATTTTATCTCGGTAATCAATATCAACTGAGGACTGTTGATCTTACATTGTAAGCATAACTGTCCTCAGTTATGCTTTTAACAAACAAAATCCATCAGACTCAAATAGTCAAATCCTTAGATCAACTAAGGATAGTTGATCTTACATCGTTATTTTTTTGAAAATAGTAAAAATAATTTGTGTATTCAGCAAATTTGATTAGATTTTCATTAAAGAAAAAAATATTCATAATATGGAGGATAAAATGGCATTAGAATTAAACGACAACAACTTCAAGGAAACAATTGCATCAGGAGTAACTCTGGTGGATTTTTGGGCACCATGGTGCGGACCATGCAGAATGATGACCCCTATTATTGAGGAAATTGCCCACGAAAAAACAGATATCAAAGTTGCAAAAGTAAACATTGACGAATCCCCTGGTATTGCTCAACAGTACAATATCTTGAGTATTCCAACCCTAATCTACTTTAAAGATGGCCAGCCTATTCATCAATCTGTTGGTGTAGTATCTAAAAAAGCAATTTTAGACAAGTTAAGCTCATTATAATTTTTTAATGTACAGCTATCCCTTCTGGCAAACAGGAGGGATTTTTTTATCTCTTATTTTTAAATTCAATACTATCTTTTTGCAAATAGCAACATAAACTCTTTCTCTCTTACTGCTAACCGCTGTCCATGCTACTATATATTATCTATTTTTTTAAACAAACAAGGAAGATAAAGACAGGAAATAAAACAATAATAAGTATGTTTTCTACAGGATAGATATGAAATTCTTTTGATTATTACCCCTATTTTCTTTAAAGACTACAAGAACAAACTGGCATGAAAAGGACAGTTTGACCAAAAATTTAACAAATAAAACTAAATCAGTCAAAATTATTGACAC
>JAGOCT010000118.1 GCA_017998585.1 Candidatus Cloacimonadota bacterium
TGGTTTCTCGCCCGCTGGCTCTGCCCCCACCTCTCCAATCATATATTTTAAACTTCTGATACCAGCTGTATTCTGCATGACCAGGTCTGAATATATCTCTTAAAGCATAGTAATCTTCTGGTCTCTTATCTGTATTATAGACCACGATGCAAATAGGCATACCAGTTGTTCGACCTTCAAAAACACCTGAGAGAACATAAAATTCATCCAATTCTCTTCTGGAACTGCTATACACAGAATGAGCCGGTCTTCGCTTTCGTAAAGCCTCTTTAATCTGCTCATAAGGAAACTCAATATTCGGTTTTACATCTTCAATCACAATCCCTACGGCATCACCATGACTTTCGCCAAAACAGGTAAACCCAAGATATTTCTGTAAAAAATTGCTTCTCATTTTTACTTCTCTCTTATGATTGATAATAATCCATGAAGATTGTTATTCAAAAAATCCATTTACTTCATTACAGCGATAGTGATACCTAAAGCAATGTTTATCAATGTAATAATCCACATGCTTCTGGTAATTTTTCTTGAACTGTCTTTTATTGCCTGAGCCTGAGTTTGAGCCAGATATATCTGAAATTCTCTGTCATTCATCTCATCAATATTTTTTAAAGTGCCTGGTCTGACCATATCAGGATAGTCAGTCGATTCAATCTGAAAGCCTTTCGCTGAATCTGGATTAATAGATGTAACTATCCAGTCTTTTTTTTCAAAGAATATCTCTTTCTGATTCCCGCTCCAATTTTGTGTATTGATATAACGAATATCTTCTTTGTTTAATTTATAAAGTTTATTACAATGAGTTACAAAAAGTGTATCATTCTTTTTCCCTACGATTTCGCATTTCACTTTAAGATCATCTTTAAACTCAATCGTAACAGCCGAAACACCGGTTAATATTACTGCCATTAATACAATAGAAATTGGTTTTTTCATAGTTTCTCCATTCAATAGTATTTTAAAAACCAAACTTATTAATGATCATTATTTATGCAAGTTTTTTTTAAATTTAAATTTTTAATTTTAATTTTTTTTTGATTTTTTTCTATTTCATCCTTATCCTTCCCTTATACCTTCCTTATCTAAAACGTAATACATATAAATTATTTTTAAATCACTTAATCGAATGAATAAATTAATAAAATTCGTATTCGTCCTTTAAACGTTATAGACAAAATCTATATCAATATACTTGATCGTTTTTTAATCAATTCAGGTTTCTCTATCAGCAAAAAAGGTATTTTTGTAATTTTTATGGCTGAACTTAGTTTTAAATTTAAACGAGTGTATTTTTTAATTGACTCAATTGAACATTCATAAATAATGTCTTAAAATTAGCATAAAAAACATATAATTGGAGGAATAATGAAAAAAATGATCATTCTCAGCGCACTTATCATGGTGTTATTTGGTGTTTTATCTGCACAAAACCTGAAGATTGCCTATATCGACAGTGAAAAGATTATGGCTGAATCAAAAGACACAAAAGAAGCACTGAGCTTGTTTCAAAAAGACAGAGATGGCTGGAAAAAGCAAGTTGATGATCTGGCTGCTGAAATCCAAAGACTTGAAAATGATTACAATACCAAAAAATTAACCCTCTCAGCAAGTGGTAAAAAACAGGCTGAAGAAAAGATTGAAGCAAAAAAAACAGAACGTAAAACACTTATAGAAAGTATCTTCGGTGAAAATGGACGTGCTGCTGCCAGAAACGCAGAACTCCTTCAACCAATCATGACTAAACTTAGAAACATCATTGAAAAAGTTTCTGTTGAAGAAAACTATGCCATGATTTTTGATGCTTCCAGTGCAGGTATCATTTGGGCTCAGCCTAAACTCGATATTACTGAAAGAATCATTCTTGAAATGAATAAAACGGAATAAGGCATGAAATATTTTAGAAACGAACTCAGCTTATCAGCCATCAGTCAGTTTCTTAATCTTAATATACCTGCTGACAAGGCAAATCTGATTTTCAATAATGTCGCAGAATTAACAGAAGCAAACAGCCAGTCTGTTTGCTTTTTTGAAAATGAGAAATATCTGAATCAAGCTGAAAATTCTAAAGCAGGTATTATTTTTGTCTCTGATAGTTGCACACTAAAAAGTGATGCACTTTTAATACAAGTGGCAAAGCCTTATCTGAGCTTCATGACGCTGGTTACTATCTGGTTGCAATTAGACGCTAAGAGTAAGCAGGCAAGCATAGCTGATTCTGCTAAGATAGCTTCAACTGCTCAGATTGGCAACAATGTGACGATTGGTCATCACGTAGTCATTGAAGACAATGTGCAGATTGATGAGAATTCCATCATAGAAGCGAATACAGTCATTAAAGAAAATGTCAAAATAGGCAAATCTTGCCATCTTTTTCCAAATGTTACGATTTATCAGGATTGCATACTTGGAAATCAGGTATCTATCCACTCCGGAACAGTGATTGGCGCAGATGGTTTTGGCTATGTTTTAATGAATAATCAGCAAATTAAAATCCCTCAGGTAGGCAATGTGATTATTGAAGATCAGGTGGAAATTGGTGCCTGCACTTGTATCGACAGAGCAACAATAGGCTCTACTGTAATAAAAAAAGGCACAAAAATTGACAATCTGGTTCAGGTAGGTCATAACTGTACCATTGATGAAAATAGTATATTATGCGCCCAGGTAGGTCTTGCCGGTAATTCATCTGTTGGCAAGACAGTCTATTTGGCTGGACAAGTTGGAGTAGCAGGCCATCTTCATATCGAAGATGAAACAATGGTAGGTGCTCAATCTGGAGTCGCATCTTCGATTAATAAGGGGAAATATTTTGGTACTCCTGTGATGCCAGTTCAACAGCAACTAAGAGTAACAGCTTGTCTGAAAGATCTGCCTGAAATAACAAAATATGTAAAACAAATGATGAGAGAGAAAAAATGAAAGAATTTAAACAAACTATAGCAGGTCAAATCTCCTATACTGGTGTCGGTTTACATCTTGGAGAAATTACAACCATTACGTTCAAACCGGCTGAACCAAACGAAGGAATCACGTTTGTTCGCGTTGATCTTCCTGATCAACCTGTCATTCCTGCTGATATAGATCATGTATTAGACATTTCAAGAGGCACAACACTTGGCATAAAAGGGAAAGGTTCTGTAGCAACCGTTGAGCACGTCTTGTCTGCTGTTAAAGGCTTAAAAATTGACAATATCCGCTGCGAAGTCAACGGACCAGAAGTGCCTGTTGCTGATGGGTCTTCACTTGTTTTTCTACGCCTGCTCAAAGAAGTGGGTTTAGTGGAACAGGATGCAGAAAGAGAATACTTTGAATTAACCGAGCCTATATCATTCTCAGCACCAGATGACAATGTCGATATCGTCATTGTACCTTCCAATGAACTAAAAATTACCTTTATGGTAGAATACCAACATAAAAATTTGGGAACCCAGTACACCTGGTTGCCATCACTGGATGTCTTTGAAAAAGACTTTGCTCCAGCAAGAACCTTCTGTTTCCTTCATGAAATCCTGGCACTGAAAGAAGCAGGATTAATCAAGGGGGGTTCTCTGAATAATGCACTGGTTGTCTCTGATCCAGATAAAGATACTGCTGAAATTGAAAAACTCAGACAACTGTTCAATTATACAAAAGAGATTAAAACCAATGAGTATGGTCTTTTAAATACAACTGAGCTCAGATTTTACAATGAGTTTGTCAGACATAAAGTCGTTGATCTGATTGGTGATATTGCATTATTAGGTATGCCAATAAAAGGGCATATCCTGGCAGCCAGATCTGGTCATAAAACCAATGTGGAATTAGTCAAAAAGTTGAAACAAATTCTTAAGAAACAGGAACTTCAAAAGATTTATCAGAAAAAGAAAAGCAATGAAGTAGTTTTCGATATCAATGCGATCATGAAAATATTACCTCATCGTTATCCTTTCCTCCTGGTTGATAAGATCACTGAATTCATCCCGGGCGAAAGTATTACCGGCATGAAAAATGTAACCATGAATGAGCCTTTCTTCCAGGGACATTTTCCTGATCATCCGGTGATGCCTGGAGTTTTAATTGTAGAAGCTATGGCTCAAACTGGCGGTATTATGCTTTTGAATACGATGTCCAATCCAGAAGAATATGTCGCTTATTTCGCATCCATTGACAATGTCAAATTCAGAAAACCGGTTTTACCCGGCGATACACTTCGTTTTGAACTCAAAGCCATCTCCATGAAAACCTTCATTACTAAAATGCACGGTGACGCTTACGTCGGAGATGAAAAGGTATGCGAAGGCGATTTCCTGGCAAAAGTGGTTAAAAAATGATAACAATTTGTACCGCAAGCTGCCAGCTTGTGAAATGTTGTACCGCAAGCTACCAGCTTGCGACAATTCCCCTCCACTGGAGGGGTGGCACGAAGTGACGGGGTGGTAAGTGATTAATCTTAGGAACCTACCCCTAATCTCATCAATAATAACTAATTATTAGAGGTTTGTATGCAAACAATTCATCCAACAGCAATTGTTCATCCTAATGCCAAATTAGGTGACAATATTAATATCGGTCCCTATTGCACAGTAGGTGAGCATGTAGTAATGGGTGAGGGAAACACCCTGGTTTCTCATGTGGTAATAGACGGACACACAACTATTGGCAATAACAATAAATTCTTCCCATTTTGCTCTATTGGTCTTCAACCTCAGGATCTTAAATATTCTGGAGAACCAACCAGAGTAGTAATCGGAGACAATAATCATATCAGAGAATGTGTAACGATTCATGCGTCTGCTAATCTCAAAGAAGACACCACTTTAGGAAACAACTGCCTGATCATGGCTTATGCGCATATCGCTCATAACTGTCATGTGGGTAACAATGTCATTCTGGCAAATTCCGTCAATCTGGCAGGTCATGTTCATATCCATGACTTTGTTACAATTGGCGGTGTTTCCGCTGTTCACCAGTTTGTGAAAATCGGTACGCATGCCTTTATCGGTGGTACTTCCGGCATCAAAAAAGATATTCCGCCTTATACACGTGGTCAGGGAATGGGGCATTATAAAATCGTTGGGCTTAACAGCGTAGGTCTCAGCCGTAAAGGATTTCCAGAAGAAACGATCGAAGGTATAAAAAAGATTTATCGCCTTTTCTATACCTCAAAACTCAATGTCAGCCAGGCAATGGAAGAAGCCTTAAAGATAGAAAATCCTACTCCTGAACAAAAAATCTTTATCGAATTCATTCAGAATTCGGACAGAGGGATTACCCGCTACAATAAAGACTAAATAGTAAAAACCGCTTAAAATATTCCCCTCCTCTGGAGGGGTGCCCCTTTGGGGCGGGGTGGTAAGCTTTAATATTTTGCAAGTTCTTTTTATTACTAAATATCTGTTTTTAATTATTTGTAACTACTCTGGTGCTGGTTGTTATTTTAAAAAACGGTAATAAATGCTGTGCATTAAATGATAAATCTCACATTCCGCACCCTTAATAGCATAAATTAGCTATTTTTTACATACCCCCTCTAAAAGCTCGTAAAACCATTCAAAATAGAGACTATTGCTGAAGTAATATAAGTACTCCAGACACTTCAATATCTTTTGTTTCAAGAATTGGCGATCAAAGATGTATTTTCTATAAAAGATATTAAAGGTATGATTTTTTATTAGTTGTGATATCTTCTGATTTTTTATCAGAATAGTAAGTTTTTACAAAAATTTATTTTCATATTTTATCATTTCTTTTCTCATTTTTTTGTTATTCTGAATATTAAAAACATTCTGGCATACAATTACACATATGCTTTAATTAATTGAAAAATATACTAATTAACAAAAATATAACTTGACATAATAGTATAGAATATAAAATATGTATAAAAATAATTTTAAGGATAATAGTATGATAGAAGAAGCATATACAAAACAATTTGACCACTTAGGCCTTGTTGCAGCGATGATAGACGAACTTGAGATTGTTGAAACTATTGACAAATGTATTGAACAAGATTTAAAGCAAAGAAACGTAAGT
>JAGOCT010000119.1 GCA_017998585.1 Candidatus Cloacimonadota bacterium
ACTATGCATATAACGACAAGGAATACTGATCAATAGTCCTGCAGATCCCTTAAACTCTGAATGAATTGCGTCTAAATCGGTTCCAGTATTTCGAGGATAAATCTCAACCTGATATGGGATTTGATTCTGTTCAGCAATTTTTTTGATATGTTTGAATAGTTTTGCATTGATTCTGGATCCCATTGTTAAGGCAGGTCCTTTTCCAAGTTTGATATCAGCCGTTTCTTTAATATTGGTATCAGGATGATCAATAGCAAAAGTAACATCAATTGCAATTGCTATATCAGGTTCAACGTACGCTGCGGATGTTTTGGCTCCTCTTGCACCAACTTCTTCCTGAACATTAGAAGCGGCATAGACAGAACAATACAAATCATCTTTAGATAGTTCCTCAATGACTCTGGCACAGGTATAGACACCCACCCTATTATCAAAGGCCTTTGAAACTAAAATGTCGTCTGTTAACTCCATGAACTCACCTGACCAGGAAATAATATCTCCAGGTTCTGCATGCATCAATGCTTCTTCGCGTGAAGAAACTGCAATATCTATCCAAAGGTTTTTGATTTGAACAGCACTTTCATCATGGAGTAAATGTTTTGGACAACGGCCAATAACTCCAGTTCTAGTCTTACCTTCATGATGAATATTCACTCTCATTCCAGGCAGTAATACGGCATCAAACCCACCCATTTCTTTAAAATAAATAAAACCATTACTATCGATTGAACTCACCATTAAAGTGATTTCATCAGCGTGACCTGAAAGCATTATTTTTAAATCAGAACTTCCTTTTTTTACTGCAATAACTGATCCAAGACGAGTTTTTATCAAATCATCACTATACTTTTTGATATAATCAATATATAACTGTTGTACTGATTCCTCTTGACCAGAGGGAGCAACTTTTTGAGTTAAATCTCTTAAAAATTGTTTATACATTTTCATAATCATTTCCTTATTCTTTCCTTATTGTTTCCTTATCTGATATTTTATATAATATTGTAGAGACGCAATGTAATTACGTCTCTACCTGTTAAATATCATTAGCAATTATTGGCTGTTCCGGAGGCAAAAGGATTAACAACCTTTTTTACTTTTGGCTTATCATGTGGAATGATACAAAGAAACTTCATAGAACCAGCACCTGTGTTTCTAAACTGATGCTCAATACTTGGATCGACATAAATTACATCCCAGGCTTTGAAAGGTTTTTCTCCTTCTGAGCAAACAAAAACACCCTGTCCTTCCAGTACAAAAACTTCATGTTCATAATCATGCGAATGCAAAGGTGTATGTCCACCCTCAGCGACTTCAAAAAGCCTTAGCGCAAAATTGGGTGCATTATCTTTTTGACCAATCAACCAGCGGATTTTGGTAAAAGCAGCACCTTCAATATTTACATCCTCTAATGGTACATCCTGATAATTGACGACTTTCATTTTTTCCCTCTTATCTATTTTTTTATCTTGTTTTGCAGTATATAAATCTTATAAAATTGCTTACGATAAGTTAGTATTACATTGCATCGTAACCGAGTGCTGTTATCTCACGTTTTACATCATCTATCGTAAGGATACTATCATCGAAATGTACTTCAACCAGTGAATCAGGCAAATTGACACTAACTCTTTCAATTCCAATCACTTTTTCAAGTCCTCTGATAATTGTTACTCTGCATTTTTCACAAGTCATCCCATACACAGTAATCTTTTTCTTAACCATAATCATGCTCCTTAATTTAGTCTCTATTTATGATTTTTCTTCTTAATTACAAATTCTAAGTTAATTGGAAATTTTGGCAAGTATTTTTTTTATTCTTTGTAGAAAAATTTAAGTTTTAGTACGCTTATCAAATTTAATAGGAAAATAAAGACAAGAGAAACAATGAGATTAAAATATATGGTTGGATATCTTTTTTCATAAAATGTCTTATAACTTGATAAAAAAATATTTTTGTTTGTATTTAGAAATTTACCATCCATTAAGCTCACACTTAAATTCAAGTATTGATTAGTAAATTGATCCTTTGGATATTTTTTTGTCTTCACAGAAATATCCTTATAGATCTGATTTAATTCACTTAGGTAGGACTGTCCAGATAAGCCATTTAAACTCTTTCTTTTTTTATCAAGTGATTCAACCGCTTTATCATACGGGTTCAATTTTGCCTGAGAAACATATAGACCTTCAAAAAGCCATCTGGATGGCATTACCTGAACAACTTCAGGTATTGGATTGGCATCAACCAATTTGATATTCCGATTCATTTTTTCATACTCTATTATAGCACCCCCAAAAATAATTTGAGGAATCAGAATTAGAGGCAAAATATTGATGATGGCTTTACTGTCAGATAAAAAGGATGAAATAAGTAAACCAATAGAAAATCCAGAAACTGCAGATAAAAAGAGATAAATAAAATATGGTAAAAACATTCCCTTGATACCGAGAATATAAGAAGAAACAACATAATATAAAATTACCTGTGCAACAGCAAAAAGGCCTAGCACAATACACTTTGAAATTAAATAATGTGACATTCTAAAATTGAGTAACTTCTCTCTTAAAAGGTTTTTGCGTTCTGAAAGAATTTCTTCTATACTATTAGAAAGTCCAAGAAAAATAAACACGATTACAGAGATAAAAATATATATTCCCAAGTTTACATTCTGATAAAATGAATAGCCAGAGTTTGTTACCTGAAGACGAAGTATAAATGCAATAATAATACCAAGGATAGGGGCTTCTCCAAATGTAATAAAAAGATTTGTTCTGGATCTCATCTTTGTTATCATGCTACGCTTTACAAAAGCAAGCAATTGAACCAGATTAGAATAAAGATCATTTCTCTTTCTTTTTCGAATATGGACTTTATTAACTTTCACACTTGAATTATCATATTGAATCAAATCAAATAGCATTTTACGTTTATATTTATCACGCCAGTAATCAGGGGAAAACTTTCTTTTTATAACTGCATTTCTTGAAACCTGTTCATAAACAATTTCACCATTGTCTTTATATTCAGGATATTCAATAATTGAATAGATATATTCAGGCAATTTTGAATCTCTTTTTTGTGTTAAAACTTTTATATCTTTCTTAATTAATCCAAGTTCAGAATCAAAATAACGCCATGATTCATCAGGACTTCCAAAAAAAACCTGCTTTCCTGTTTTATCCATGAGTAAGACTTTATCAAAAGACATATAAACCGGTGAGCTTGGTTGGTGTATTGTGATAATCACAACCTTACCCTGGTCAGCAAATTTTCTTAAAGAGTCAATAATTTGTTCTGCATCAGAAAATGATAAGCCTGAAGTAGGTTCATCACAAATCAGAATCGTTGGTTCAAACAGCAATTCAAGTGCTATATTTAAACGTCTTCTTTCCCCTCCGCTCAGAAATTTCTTTTTTATATCTCCAACGAGCGTATTCATTCTATGACTAAGATTCGTGTTAAAAAGAATATTCCGGATCTTTTGATCCAGATATTCCTTTGATAATTTTGGCATTCTGAGTCTGCCACGATAAAAAAGATTTTCATAAACAGTCAAGTTAGAAAATAACAAATCTTCCTGAGGGACATAACCGACAAACTGGGAATAAAAATTGATATTCTGATAAAAATTTTTCCCGTCGTACAGAATATTGCCATAAGTAGGGATTATTTCTCCTGCGATACATTTTAAAAATGTAGATTTCCCGCAACCGCTCTGACCTAAAATCCCAATGAGTTGATTCTTTTCGACTTCTAAAGAAATACTGTCAACTGCCAATTGACCATCCCGATGAAAATGCTTTAAATCAAGGATATTGATTTGTTCAATTTCAAAAGGAATTTCAATCAAGTCATAAAATTGATTGAGTCTGAAATTTTTCTTATTAATTGTCAGCACATCTGTATTTAAAAAAAATTGAGTCGTTTCGTTCACTTTCTTATTATTTAAATAAAAATCCCAGTTTTTTCTAGGCGGGTAAAGATAATACTTACCATCCTGAATTTCTATATATCCGATGGTCTTAGAGGTATCAGTTCTAGAAATTGAGAAAAAATCTTCATCAAAGATAATATAAAGTTCTTTAGGAATTATATTTTCTACTCCTATTTCCCCTCTTTCGCGAATAACATCCAACAGAGAAAACGCAGCATATCCTTTTATTTGTAATTCATCATCAAAAAGCAAATCAATGTTTCTGTTTTTTAGCTGAGATTTATTATTACGGTAAACTGTACCACTGCTGAGATTTAAAGAATATCGGTTATGATTATTGATAATCTTGAAATCATAATCGGGCTTTTTAAAATCAATCACATCATAAATATCTTGATTTCGATAAATAGAACACAAACAATCATAGTCGAACTGTTGATTACTGACATTTATCTTACAATCTTTTGGAAGAATATATAACTCATTAGCATACAATTGCTTACCATCTATTTCGGAAGAAACATGATTACTCGTTCCCAGGAAAATATAATGATCAATCATAAATAGAACAAATTCAGTCGGATAAACTTTCTTGCTGCCAAACTGGATTTGACATTTTTCATTTCTGCCAAAAATCAAATGATCACTGAAAATGGATTCTTCTACTAAATTGATATATCTAAAACCCTTGATAGAAACCAAGCCCTTTGATTGATATTCAATCGCAGAAATCATATCCATGAAGCCATCTGTTTCTAAATCCAGTTTTTTTGCCAAATCTAAAATTTGTGTAATTTCTGAGATTGAGAAATCATTATCTGAGAATGACATTACAATTAAACTAAGCAAAATTCTGATTTTATCTAATCCAGTCAGATTTTCATTCAGATATTCCAAAACATTTTCTATATTGATATCATCTTCTATGATTTTCCGTATATACACTTCCCATGAAATACTTTCACGTCTGAAAATATTGATTAAAAGACTGTATAAGATATTGATTTCGTAAGCACTTATTTCATTATCTGCTTTTAGAATTGAAACATAGAGTCGTGTTACATTATCAATTATCTTTTTTCTTTCTCTGGTAGTTTGTCTGATCTTTTTGGTTTGTTCTTTGTTAATCATTCCTCATTAACCTTTATTTTAATCGCTTCTAGATGATTTTTACATGAATCACACAAATGATTCACGCAATAAGTCTGATATATCTGTATCAAACCTTGTTGATTCACAGCTTTTGTATGGATAAATTGCTCAATATCTTCTGTAAGATATTTTTTCATTGTATTACTTATTGTATTTTCACTTAGACCAGGAAATTCCTTATATAAGAAGATACAGTAACTGGCAAGATCTTCATATTCCATTTTCTGAGAATAAATATAAATAATTGGAATGATGATATTGATTAAAATCATATCTATTCTTGAAGATCCAAGACGAGTGTCAAAATCTTTTAGAGACTGCTTAGAGAGAAACAACTGAGCCCTGCGTCTGAATGAAATAACTGAAAGTTTATCTTTTTCAAAGGAAAAAAGTTTTAAGATATGCCGTGTTAGCCCTATATCCACACTATCATAAATAAAATCTAATACTTGAACCAGTCTTAGGACAGGATGATTGACCGGTCGTATACGGAAGAGATTCCAGTCAAAATTCATATCACTCACATCATACTTATGAGTTATAAAACTTTCATTCAAATCATTAGAAAAAACAGTTTTTACTCCGGAAGGTAATAAGTTTATTAAATCTGAGGTATGCAACCAGAGAGATAATATGTCCATTTTTTGATACCCTTCAGCAATCATTTGTCGAATTTTAACATAAGGTACCTGTGTAGCAAGCTGATAAAAAGGAAATTTATTATTCGTATAACCAAGAGATTCAAAAATTCCCTGATAAAGTAACTGATCAAAAGAACTGAAAGATAGCTCTGCTTTAAAACGTTTGATTTTTCTGTAAA
>JAGOCT010000120.1 GCA_017998585.1 Candidatus Cloacimonadota bacterium
TCCTGATTGATCATATAAACGTTTTGAACTGTATTCAAATCAGTATTTAGATTCATACTTAAAATATAATACTTTATTGTATATGGAACTGTCGTTGATAGTTCCTGAAACTTATAATTTTCAACAAATGAACTGGAAGCATCAATATCATAAATATTATCACTTTCCACTGTAAAGAGAAGTTTTCTATCCATTCTCCGAAAAATCTCTTTGTAAATATCAATATTAATTCCGTCTATTTGTCCTTTTTCATTTATATATTCATAAGGGTAGTTGTTATCAGTAACTAATATCTTAAATACTTTTCTTTCATTTAGCCATTTTTGCTCAGATTCATTTAATTCAAAGGCAAAAATGGGTAAAAACAAAAAGAAACAGACAAAGAGAATTAATATTTTTATTTTCATATTTCTATCAGCTTAAAGATTAATGCCATCAGGTCTTTCATCTTGAAAGGTTTTTCCAGAATTGCATTGGCATGGCATTCCTGAGCCAAATTTTTTGCAGTATCAACATTCACACCAGTCATCACGATTACAGGAAAATCTGGGTTCTTTTCTTTTACTTTTTTTAACAAATCTATGCCATTCATTTTTGGCATATTAATATCAGTCAAGAGCAAATCTGGATTTTCATTCTTCCAGAGGACATAGGCATCCAAACCATTTTCAGCCTGAAGTACTTCAATATCAAAATTTTCTAAAAAATCAGTAATCATAAATCGCATAACTCTTTCGTCTTCTGCGATTAACACTTTTGCCATTTGACCTCCTCCCAGAAAACCATCATTGTCAACTGCCTATTCACATGATTTGTTGTCCACAAAACAAGTGTTTGCGACATATAGGAATCGGATGACAGGTATTACCCTGCCATCCTTATATTTTTTATTTTAATTCTGATTTAATGACCTCAGCTAAACGTTTAATTCCTTCTACATTAAGTTCTTTTGAACAATAGGAGAAGTTTAAGCGCATTGTATTGTTGCCTTTATGATTACAATAGAAAGAAGTACCGCTAACAAAGGCAACATTCTTTTCAATTGCTTTTTTGAAAAGCTCATTGGTATCGATGTAATCAGGACAAGTTACAAAGAGGAATAATCCACCTTCAGGTTTTGTCCAGCTAACTTCTTTTGGCATATATTTTTCAAGTGCATCGAGCATGACATCGCGTTTTTCACGATAAGCATTAACGATACCTACAATATTTTTATCAATCAAACCCTTTTCCATGTATCTGGCAGCAATTCTCTGAGTAAAAGGTGGTGTACAAAGGTCTGTTGCCTGTTTTGCCACAACAATTTTATCAACGATTTCTGTATGGGCGATTACCCAACCAATTCTAAAGCCAGGTGCAAATATCTTTGAGAAAGTACCCAGATTGATTACATGTCCGGTATTATCAAGAGAATAGATTGTAGGTACATGTTCACCTTCAAAACGCAGTTCACGGTATGGACTGTCTTCCAGAATGAGAACATCATATTTCTTAGCAAGTGCCAATATCTCTTCTCTTCTCTTTTTTGACATGGTTATGCCGGCAGGATTCTGAAAATCTGGAATTGTATAGATAAATTTTGGTTTCTTGTTTTGTTGTTTTAAAGCTTCCAGTTCTTTTTCAAGTAAATCAGCGCTCATGCCTTCTTCGTCAAGCGGAATACCGTGCATATCAGCGCCATAACTGTTAAATGCACTTAAGCCACCCAAATAGGAAGGTAATCCACAAATCACGACATCGCCACGATCAATAAAAATCTTTGCTACCAGATCAAGTGCCTGCTGTGAAGCGGTAACGATAATGACATTGTCTATTGTAATATCAAAGCCTTCTTTCTGATATTTTTCAGTAATGGCTTTTCTCAGCATCATATCGCCTTCAGTTGCGCCATATTGCAGAGCGAGAGACGCTTCATTTTCCATCATTTCATGAATGATTTCTTTCAGTTCATCCACTGGAAAAGACTCAGGGGCAGGTAATCCACCAGCAAAAGAAATGACTTCGGGTCTTTGTGTCAGTTTCAGCAATTCTCTGATTGCTGATCTTTTCATGCCTTTGGAATTGACAGAAAAGATTTCGTTTAAGTTGCTTATCATGGCAACCTCCTGTTTATTTTTTTTATGAATTGATATATTTTTTTATAGACCACTCTTTAAGTTGAGTATCAATCTGATCGATATATTTATAATCTATTTCTATCTTCATATCATACTCATTGCTTTCCTCATTGAAAGCCATATCAATAATATAAGCTGATTGATGGATAAAGCTCAGTAAATTTGCCATTTCTGCAGGAATTTTATAATCTACTGTTTTCCTTCTTTTTTTAATGTAATAATCAATCTTATCATAGAGTAATTCCAGATTAAGACCTGTTTTAGCAGAAATAAAAACAGAATCCGGATAACGTTCCCCAAGCTGTTTTTTCAAAAACAAAGCTGTCAGAGAATTACATAAATCCCACTTATTAAATACAATCAGCATATTTTTATCATCTGCCTGAATGTCTTTTAATACCAGATCAACCGATTCAATCAATTCATTAATACGTGTATTGGAAGCATCAACGACATGAAGTAATAAATCAGCAGCCTGAACCTCATACAATGTTGAATAAAAAGACTGAACCAGCAAAGGAGGCAAATGATTGATAAAGCCGATGGTATCCGTAACAAGAATTTTTTCTTTTGTCTTTCTCTTGACAGTTCGTGTTGTTGCATCCAAAGTAGCAAATAGTTTATCAGCCGTGTAAATACCTGAATTGGTTAGCTGATTGAATAAGGTAGATTTACCCGCATTGGTATAACCTACCAGACAAATAGAGAGAATATTGTCTCTTCTCTTGCGTTTTGTTTCTGTAACCCTTCGAATATCTGCCAGTTTTTCCTTTAAAAGGGCAATACGGGATTTGATCAGACGTCTGTCCATTTCTATCTGCTTTTCACCAGGTCCTCTGACACCAATGACACCCCCTTCAATTCTGGAAAAATGTTGCCAGAGATTTCTCAGTTTAGAATAAGAATACTCAAGCTGAGCAAGCTCAACCTGAATCTTCGATTCTCTGGTTTTGGCATGTTTTGAGAAAATATCCAAAATCAATTCAGTTCTGTCAACAATATTGCATTTACTCATTTTTGCAATATTTCTGGCTTGAGCAGGGCTGAGGTTATCATTAAAAATCAGTGTATTAACCTGCTGTTTATTTGCCTCAGCGATAATCTCCTGTAATTTTCCCTTTCCAATCCAGGTCGCAGGATTTGCTTTATCCAGTTGCTGGGTAAAATTGGCAATAACTTCCGTTTCTGCTGTTTCAGCTAGTCGTCTTAGTTCTTCCATAGAATCCTGGTATTCAGCTTTAGAGACATTTTCCCCGTACAAACCAATCAAAAATGCTCTTTCGACCACTTTTTTATTGATAATAAACTTAGTGTAAGTTGATTTAGCTTTGTTCTGTCTCATAAACTCTGATTTTTCTGAGTTTCTTTCTCCATTCCATATAAGCCGTTTTCACTTCTAACAAAAATAAAGTTCTTTTATTATCATCTTCAAATGTAATAATATCGATTGAATGTATCTTACCATCCTTTGCTTTAAAGCTTTTAACCGGTAATTCTACTTCAATCTCACCATCTCTTCTTAAAATGGTAATTTCATTTAAAAAAACACCATCAGATATTTGTATAACGGCTCTTGCTTCCACTATGCCATAATTTACATCTCTAAATTTAATATCCATACAATCGTTTTCACCTTTCTATCTTCACACTATATTAACAAAAAAACAATAATGATGATTTAATGGCAAGTTATTTTTTTAAAAATCTCATTATTTATGTTTTTTTATCACATAAACATCATAACAATCTGCATTGAATTGTCAAACTATTTTTTTGTTTTTATAAAAAAGACTTACCCCGGCATGCATCCGGGGTAGTCTAAATGCTTTAATTACAAGTATTTTTTTACAACTTCAATCAGTTCAGGTAAATCCATACCGATATTTTGTAAATGCTCAACTGTAGGAATTCCTTCTGGAGTCCAGCCTTTGCGTTTGTAAACTGCATCAATCAGTTTTTCATAACGATCTGTGCGATATTCTCTATGTTTTGCCATTTTTTCTTCGGTTGTCATATTCGTTGGGTCAACACCAATCACTTCTTTTAGCTGTTTGTCATAGCGTTCCTGGCGTGACAAATATTCTTCAGCAGTAACAGGTCCTACCGCACGGTAAGGCGGTCTGTCATCATTTCTGAGTCCTTTACCCATTCTGAGATTGAAGATTTTCTGGAAATTATAAACTCTCTCAGATTGGAGTATCATTTCCTTACTGTCGATTGGTTTACCAGTAATGGCTGTGTAAATATCATGATAGTTCTGAACATGTTCAGGCACTTTTGCTGGTTCAGCAGTTTGACCATTATTAGCTGGTTCAATGTCATTCCATGGCAGTTTACACAACCCCTGTAAACCAAACCAGGTTCTAAACATTGGGAAGTAGTGGAGGGCTTCTGCTTTATCTTCAAATGAAGGAATCAGATTATTCACCATATCCATGAATATTAACCAGGCTTCATCATGCTGAGGTCCTTTGAGTGCAAGGGTATAACCTCCCTGCTGAGCGAGTGATTCTTTAGACATATACTGTGAGTACTCAAGTCCTTTGGCTTCCATACCAATATCCTGTAAGAAGTCAGCAGGCGCACCCAGTTCATTGACCATCCAGTTTTTCAGCCATAAGATACCTTTACCCAACTTTACACCAAAACCTTCACCTCTTGCCATCTGATGCAGACATTCTAATACGGAATCAGCATTTCCCCAGGTCATATCCAAACCATCAGTATGTTCTGGTCTGAGAATCTTGTTTTCCCAGCATTCCATTACAAATGCAGTCGTGGTACCAAATGAAATGGTATCAATGCCATAGGTATCACAATAGAAATTGATTTCTACAACATCTTTTGGGTCCCAGACATAGATATTGGAAGAACAACCACCAACTGTTTCATATTCTGGTCCGTCCACACAGACTTTATCACCTTTGTAAGGGCCGGTGCGAAGTTCAAAATTATCTACGGCTTTACAGCAGGATAATGAACAACCAAACCAGCAACCATCAGGCATATTCTGGGTAAACATGGATGTCCAGACTCTTGAGTGTACTTTGTCTGAATTTTCATCAGCACCAAATTTAAAGTTTTTAACCGGTAAAAGGTCATAATCATTCATAATTTCAACCAGATGGGCAGTACCAACCTGTCTCATTTTGCATTGTTCATCATCATGGTCTTTGACTTCATTATGCAGTTTAATACCGCGTTCCTGAACAACACTTAAATCAACTGGATTGTTTAAATCTGCTTTCAGCCCTGAAAACTTAACAACTAAAGCTTTTACTTTTTTATCTCTCAGGACATGACCGATTCCACCACGACCAGCTTGCTTCAAACGAGGCAATTTTCTTCTTTTATCATAAAAAGAGAAATTTAACATTCCCATATAAGCATGTTGAGCAGCCTGACCTGCACTGACTACAGATATGTGCTGTTTATCATCTTCATTATTCGCATACATTTCATGTAGTTGTTCAGCCAGTACATGACTATCAATCGCTTCATCCGGCGCTTCAAAAATTTGAACAAATCCTTCATCTCCATTGATATACACAATCACTTCTTTATCTGATTTTCCTTGAATTTCAAGGGCATCAAAACCAGAGAATTTCATGTAAGGACCAAAATGTCCACCCACATTACTATCGATTGGGATATTGGTCATTGGGGATAAAGATGTAACAATCGATTTACCGGAACCAGGATAATTGGTATTACCACCTACCGGACCAACAGATATACAAATTGCATTTTCTGGGTCATACCATTTGGTATTTTCATTGAC
>JAGOCT010000121.1 GCA_017998585.1 Candidatus Cloacimonadota bacterium
TAATTGAATCCCTGGAAGACAGTTCTATAGGAATTGTCATGTTATCTAATCAAGGAGAAATATTATACTCAAACAATATTTTTAATTCTTTAGATTTTTTTTGTACATGTATGAATTCCTCTGAAAACATTTTGCCTTCCAGACAAGCGAATTCTGTGAATATCTTTGAGATGAGTGATAATGTAGATAATCATTTTCTGATTCAGTTAAAAAACTGCATTCAAAATCGTCAAAGCTGGAAAGGGCAAATAAAAAGCATTGCCCATGATAAAATCTCACACACCTATTCTGTTTCAATCAATAAAATCAATTATTATCAACACTCAGAAAAAAGTGCCAAACAAAACCTAGTCGATTTATCTCATTATATTGTCATATTTAGAGAGATAACACATGAAATTGAACTGGAAAGACAACTCAGACAAGCTCAAAAGCTTGAAGCAATAGGAACCCTTGCGGGTGGTATAGCGCATGATTTTAACAATATATTAACAGCCATACTTGGTTTTGCAGAATTATCAATCTATGATTTAGATGAGTCTAATCCCCTTTATGCCAATATCAAGCAAATATTAAATGCATCCCAAAGAGCCAAAGAACTCATTGGTCAGATTTTAACCTTCAGTCGTCAGAGTGAATCAAAATTCAGACCTTTAAGAATTATTCCGGTTATAAAAGAATCATTAAAACTACTAAGAGCCAGTATTCCTGCAACGATTGATATCAATCAGAAATTTCAGACAAAACAAGACACTATTTTAGGAGATCCAACCCAAATTCATCAAATTCTTATGAATCTATGTACTAACTCCTATCATGCAATGAAAGATACTGGCGGTAGAATTACAATTCTACTTTCACAGGAATTTATCAATACATTTGATGAAGAACAGATTGGCTTTAAACCTGGAGAATATATCCATATTTCCATCTCCGATACAGGAAAAGGAATCCCACAACATTATCTCACACGTATCTTTGATCCATACTTTACTACTAAACCTGCTGGCGAAGGAACCGGACTTGGATTAGCTGTAGTTCACGGGATTGTTTTGTCAATGCAAGGCTTCATCAAAGTAGAGTCAACCGAACAAATTGGTACAACTTTCCATATTTATATTCCCAATTATCTGGAAAATATGTCTTCAGATTCTAATGAATCTGTAATTTATAAGGGAAGTCAACAAAAGGTACTCTTTATAGATGATGAATCATCTATTATCCAGATTGCTGATCAAATGCTACAAAAACTTAATTATACAGGTATTTGTTTTCAAGATAGTGAAAAAGCTTATGAATTTTTTATGGAAAACCCTGATAGTTTTGATTTAATAATTACAGATATGACAATGCCAAAAATATCAGGCATTGATTTAATCCAAAGAATTCGAATCATCTCAGACGATATTCCAATAATTTTGTGTACAGGATACTCTGAGTTTCTAACTAATGAAAGTATAGAAAAATTCAAAATATCAGATTATATCATTAAACCAATTAGTCTTCAAGAACTTTCCAGTAAAATAAATCAGGTATTAAACCCAGATAATCAGTAAGAAGGAGGGAAAATGGAACTGCATCGGTCAGTTAATAACAAAATGATAGCAGGAATATGCGGAGGAATTGCCGAGACCCTTAATATCTACCCTTTAATTGTGAGGTTAATCTTCTTAATCAGCATTTTACTTGGGCTTTCAGGATTGTTTGTTTACATCATTCTATGGATAATATTACCAGTTAGAAACTACAATATCAACTTTAAAAGCAATTTTTACAGACCTTTAAATGATCGACTTTTAGGCGGAGTATGTATGGCTATTGCCAGATCAATTAAAATAGATGTCAGTATTATCCGAATCTTATTCATAGTAACCAGCTTGTTTTTTGGTTCTGGTTTTCTCATTTATCTGATATTGTGGATTGCTGTACCATCAGAATCAAAAATCAATGACTAAGGATTTAAACATGATCAAAGAAAATTTCGTTGAATATTTTGAACAAAAAATTAAAGAATTCTGGAATTTACCTGCATTATCAAACTACGAAAAAGAATCAATCAGTTATCAGGATCTTGCATTTGCGATAAAGACAATGCATCAGATCTTTGAAAAATTAAAAATCAAAAATGAAGATAAAATTGCGTTAATTGGCAAAAATTGTGTCAATTGGGGAATTGTTTACCTTTCCACCGTCACATACGGGGCAACAATTGTTCCCATTCTGAATAATTTTTCTAATGAAGATTTGCATCATATCCTCAATCACTCAGAAAGTAAACTGATCTTCGTATCAGATAAGCTGACTGAAGAAATTGATATTGACCAATTGAAATTTTGTGATACTTTATTTTCTTTAAATAATTTTACAATAGTTGAAAGCAAAAAAAATAATAATATCAATGAATTCCTGACAAAACTATTACAGTTAAATTGTCACGATTATTTTAATCAGGATGATTTTAAATTCAGTAAAAAAGTACCAAATACACAATTGGCAGCACTTCTTTATACCTCAGGGACAACTGGTTTTTCAAAAGGGGTCATGTTAACTTATAATAGTTTAATCGCCAATATATTAGTAGCCAGCAAGCGGCTTTTATTTAAAAAGGAAGCAAACATGGTTTCCTTTCTTCCTTTGGCACATGCTTATGCCTGTTCTTTTGATTTTTTATATCCCCTGACATGTGGAAATCATATTCATTTTCTGGATAAAACACCAACACCAAAAATTCTTCTCGAAGCCTTTAAAAAATATCAACCACACATTATTCTTTGTGTCCCATTAATCATTGAAAAAATATATCGGAAAATGATTTATCCGGAATTACAAAAACCCGCTATACAAATACTGCTAAAATTTAGTTTGACTCGGAAAATCCTTTTTAAAAAAATTCATAACAGTCTTATGAATGCTTTTGGTGGAAGATTAGATGAATTAGTTGTTGGCGGTGCAGCCATGAATAAAGAAGTCGAATCTTTCTTAAGAAATATTGGTTTTCCTTTTACAATTGGTTATGGTATGACAGAATGCGGACCATTAATTTCATACGCAAACTGGCATAAAACAAAGTTAGGTTCTTCTGGTCAGGTCGTTGATTACCTAGAAATGAAAATTGATTCTACAAACCCTTATAAGATTACAGGAGAGATAATGGTAAAAGGAGAGCAGGTAACTATTGGATATTTTAAAAATCAGAGTGCCACAGATGATGTTATTGATTCTGAAGGGTGGTTAAAAACAGGAGATTTAGGAATAATGGACTCTGAAAATTTTGTTTTTATAAAAGGCAGATCAAAAAATGTGATTATAGGTGCATCTGGTGAGAATATTTATCCTGAAGAGATAGAACAAAAAATTAACAATATGCAGTTTATCATGGAATCACTGGTTATAGAAAAAAATAACAACCTACTCGCTTTGATTTATCCAGATCTGGAAGAAATTGATAAACATCAAATCAAAGACAACAAAATTGAAGAGATTATGAAAAAAAATAAACAGATTATTAATGATCAACTACCTGCTCACTCAAAAATTAAGGAATTTAAACTGGTAAATGAACCTTTTCAAAAAACTCCTACTCAAAAAATCAAACGTTACCTGTATGTAAATTAAGGCTTAACTTTATAAAATCATGTCCGATTTATGAGTAGAGAATGGAGATGAATAATGAGAAACAGTTTAAACAGTGAATTACAACAAAATGACTGAAACAGGATGTAGGAACTCCTGGCATAAAATAATAAAGTCAAAATGATACAGGAAGTCTAAATGGCATCAAAAAATGATTATATGAAAGTGGCTTCAGCTCAACTTTTACGAATAACATCAAAAAAGGAAAACAATCCTGAAACATTTGACTTTAACGGAAATCATTCAAAAAAACAAAATCATGAAAAAAAAGAACAGGAATTCACCGAACAGCATTCAATAAATTCTCTTGATCCAAATCAGATGATAGAATTAGGAAGACTGTTATTGTTTAAACGAAATGCAGAATTAAAGTTATACCTGAATATAAAGAAAAAGAATAATGGCATTAATGATACTGAATCAGAAATCATCATGACCAAAAATAAACTGGCAGAAATTGATTTAAGTATCTCTGATGTTGATTTTATTAATGAAAATATCCATGATAATGCAGAAGAAGATGATATTTTTGAAAAATTATTGTCCTTAAAAATACTGTATAATGAGATTCTGGCCTACGCAGAAAATGAAAGATTAAGTATATTAAATGAAGATGATGATGAGCTTGCATTAATCATCTCACAAAAAAATGAATTACTTACTCAGATAGAGTTTATTCAAAAAAATATAAATTTAAAGTTTTTTACAAAATTTCCTTCCGATTATCCAAATAAAATTAAAGCAGACGCTATTTTATCCGATATACATAATGTAATGAATAAGATCGTTAAGATCGAGGATGAAAATAGCGTGAATCTTCAAAGTGTGATGAACAGTATTAAAGTCAGACTTACTGAGCAGGATAAAAACTCAAAAGCAATTTCAAAATATGCTGTTGGAAACATCAAATCACACTTTATAGACACTACTAAATAGTATCTTTATTTAGTTTAGCGTGTTCTTCCAGATAGTAAATTACTGTTATGGGGAGAGTACATTCTAAAAGCGGTATCAGAATCGCAATAAGACCAGGGATCGGTCAAAACAGTCTTTAGAGACTAAGCGATATCAGGGAGGAATCATGTCGCTCAATATCAATATCAATACCTCAGCAACCAGAGTTGCAAACAGATTACATACACACTATGACAGACTAAATCAGGCTGTATCCAGATTATCATCCGGATCTAAGCTGAATTCATCTGAAGATAATCCTGTTCAAATGGCTAATCATAATATCTATAAGGGTAAGATTGCCGTTTATAATGCAGGATTGATCAATTTAAATGAAGCGATCTCCATGGCTCAGACAGCTGAATCTGCTGTTGAAAAAATTGGTGATAATCTGATCAGAATGAAAGAAATCGCTGAACAAGTTTCTACTGGTACTTATACCAATGAACAAAGAGTGATACTACAGTCTGAATTTGCAATCATGGGGATTGAAATTGATCGTATTGCGACCTTTACTGATTTCAAAGGAACCCACTTATTGGATGGCACTCTTTCAAACCGTAATAATACTGACAGAATGGGCTCCTGGTATCAAACAGTTAACCAACAACTCAATGAAGATAAAGAAAGCATGACCGGCTTGAAGATTCATTTTGGAGACAGTAGTAAAGAATCAGAAGATTTCTATTTTCTCAAAATGAATGATCTAAGAATGAAGGGACTGTTAAAAGACTATCGTCCAGACGTTCAAACAAACAATAAAATCGCCGTATCTACCCAGGAAGCTGCTCAATTAGCTTTAACTGCAATCAATACGGCACTTGCAAATAAAGATAAAGCCAGAATTTACGCTGGTATATTTCAAAACAGACTCAATTCTACTATGAATCATCTGGAAAATCATGTGGATAGAATTAGTGATATTGACAGCAAAATTTCCGACATGGATATTGCTGAAGAAATGACTCAGTTTACCACTTACCAGATGTTAACAGAAACCGCGACAGCTATGTTAAGCCAGGCGAATATTTTACCACAAATTGCGCTAAAGTTGCTTAACAAATAGCCGATATACTAATAGATCTTTGAAAGACGCATAGATGTGATGAATGATGAGACCCCCCCAAAAAAACAACCCGCTTAATTTCATAGTCTGAGATTATTACTAAATACCGAACAAAAAATACAAGGATGTATAAAAACAAATTATCAGGGAGGATAAAATGTCACTCGTAATAAACCATAATCTCATGGCTCAAAATACAGCCCGTAACCTTACAGACTCATACGGAAGATTAAGCACATC
>JAGOCT010000122.1 GCA_017998585.1 Candidatus Cloacimonadota bacterium
TTTATTCTTTAGATCAGTGGTATCCTCAAATGCAGTTATCAAAATCAGATTCCTATTTTATTGGAGACAGTCGTATCCGGGCGTTTCATTTCAATCCCATTAGAATCAATCCCGTAAAGCAAAAGTTACAATTGATAGAGAAAGCCAGAATAAAGATTACTGTAAATGGTTCAAAACAAAAGTCTTCAGGTCGCAACTATTCTCAAACAAGTGATAAAGCAGGAGAAAATTTAACAATAAACTGGCAGTATGCAAAAAACTGGAAAAAAGAGAGAGAAAAATCCAAAGAAAAATATAAAGCTCCCAAGAGTCTGACTCAGGTATCTGAAATTCATTTTGTGATTAAAGAAGAAGGTTTGTATAAAGTGAGTTACTCTGACTTAGCGGATTCATTGCAGGTTTTAAAAGATTCATTAAAGATACAACTGGCATACAGTTTGAGTGGAATTGATCCTAGACATCTTGAATTGTATGATAAGAACGGTCCTGTCCCAATTCATTTTGTTGGAGAAAATGATGGACATTTTAATACGGGTGATTACTTTGAGTTTTATGCTTATCATAATAAAGGAGAGACCTGCTATTATGATAATAACAGTTTAGAAAATATCTATACCTTAAAATTAGTTGAGGGAATGGGGACTCGAATGGCTGTAGAAAATGGTGGTCTTCAGGTAGTAAATCCTTCACAGTTTATCGCACCTGATAGTTATGAACAAACCATTCATTTTGAAAAACAGATGTTTGCAGATCGTTTAGGTTATCAGATATCTCAGAAGTATTATCAGGGACAAGCCTTACGTTATGATCGGGAAGACGTGTTATTCTGGAAATCCATAACTGCTCCAGATTTGAACATTACACCATTTGAACTGGAATACCCGCTCAATGCTAATACCAAATATTTTAAAGCGAAAGTCGGTTTATTTGGATCTTCATATAAAGAGTATCCCAATAATAACCCTGATCATCATGCGATTGTACGCGTAAACTCAGCCTTAATCAATAATAAATGGTGGTCAAAACAAAATGAATGTATTTTTGAAAATGAGAATAATACTGCCAATAGTTATTTGGTACATGGAGAAAATCATCTTTATATAGATATGCCTGGTGATGGCCCTTCAGGCTATTTTGAGCAGATATTTTTAGACTATTTTGATATTACTTACTGGCGTGAGTATAAAACAAATCGTAATGAGTTAAAATTTACAAAACCATCCAACAGACCACTGGGTTTATATCAATTTGAAATTTTTAATTTTAACAGAGAAGATATCTCCTTGTATAAGTTAGGATCCAGTGTTTTTAATCATTTTACGGTAAAACCCTTTACTGAAGATGGACTTGCTCCTTATTCAGTGGTATTTCAGGACCAGGTATATTCAGAAGGCGTTGAATATTATATCTGTACTGAAAATAAAAAGAAAAAACCTTTTGCTGTACGGGCTAATATTCCTTCAGATTTAAAAAATCAAGATAACCGGGCCGATTATGTGATTATAACTGCCAGAAAGTTTATGGATGATGAAGGTACTTTATTACTAAAGCAAACCTGGGAAGCCAGAAACTATCAGGTAAAAGTGGTGGATGTTCAGGATATTTATGACGAGTTTAATGGCTCAGTAAAAAGTCCTCAGGCAATTCAGGACTTTTTAAAATATGCTTATAACAATTGGCAGGAGCCAAAATTATCAAATGTCTTACTTTTAGGAGATGGAATTTTTGATAAAAGAAATGAACTGGATATCTACAAATATGATATCATACCCATAAAGAATTTCTGGACATTTAAGCATGGTGCAACAGCCAGCGATAACTGGTATGCCTGCATAGTAGGCGAAGATCCTGTGGCGGATATTAATATTTCCAGAATCAGTGTCTATAATAAATCTCAGATATTACCGATTGCCCAAAAAACTTTGAATTATTTAGAGAATCCAAATCATGAGCAAAAATGGCGTTCAAAAGTGACTTTAACTTCTGGAGGAAAGATTGATGATGCCACAGACATATTTGCTCAACAATCAGAAAGTATCAGAAGACAAAGTATTCCTAAGAAATACCATACTCAGAGAGTGTATACCGCTGCAAAAGGTGATCGTATTGTCTATACGGGTAGTACATTTCAGCTGAAAGACAAGATTAATGATGGAACCACATTCCTCCAGTTTATGGGGCACGGGGGTGGTCGTATCTGGTCAGACTATAACTTACTCAATGCCAATGATATTAAGACTTTAAGTAATACCTCTTATCCTTTTGTGAGTAGTCTGGCATGTTTCGCTTCTGCATTTGATACTCAGGGCTTAGCTTCGATTGGAGAAGTTTTCGTAGCAGAACCAGCGAAAGGTGCAATTGGGCATCTTGGGTTTTCCGGATTAGGTTATCTGTATGAAGATGAACCATTTGGACATTTGTTATCTCAGGGATATTTTCAAAAGAATTTTGACAATATCGGTGATGTCACAACCTATACCAAAGCTGCTTTTTATGGACGTTATGGGGAGAGCTTTGCCGGTTTGGCTTTATCACAGGCTTGTGTGCTAATTGGTGACCCTATGATTCCATTATCAAGACCAGAGGAGTTTAATAACATATCCGTTGTTGGAAATCAGTATCATGCCAGCCCGGGAGATACATTAAAGATAACAGGTCATTTTGATAATGATGTTTACAGTGCCAGAATTATGATATTAGATAACATGGAAATGCCTAAAAATATTCCGTATGACTTACCAGTTATAAACAACAAGCTCGATTTTGAATATGTGATTCCACAAAATTCACCAAATCCAATGGGTGGGCAGATCAAATATCTGGCTAATTCTACCAGCAGAGAAATCATTAATTCTGTCCCTTATGCCGTCGGAAATCAGATTACTCACGTTGTCAATACGATTCCTGCACAACCAACAACGCTTGATTCCATCCAGGTGAACGTCAGATTTATTGATTATCCGAATATTCAAAGTGTTTTTATGATGATAGACCCTTCTTATTTTTATAGTGATTCAAAAGGCATTCCTGATCAAGATTCAATATATATTGATCCTGTTATGGATATCATGAAATCTTTAAAACTGAGCTATAACAGCTCAACTGATTATTGGAGTCTGGATAAAAAACTCAGTAATTTAAAAGTAACCGGTATGGTTCAATTTTACTTTAAAGTGACCAAAACTAATGGTCAAGTATATTATACTAATTCAAAATATGATGACTTTACTATTAACGGTTCAGATATCGCGATCAATTATTTAGAAGTGTTTTCCAGAAACAATTTGCCTGTAATGAGAGTTTTTAGTCAGAATGTGGGTAATTCTGGAAGTTTGAATACGCATATCAGACTATATCAGATTAACAGTGATAACAGTAAAACACTACTCAAAGAAAATGACTTTTTACCTTTAGCTTCCATGGAAAAGAGGTGGGACTACATCGAATTACCTGAACTAAGTGGAGTTATAAAGTTTCAGGTATATATCAATGAAAATAATGCTGATTTTATTGAAGTTGAGAGTCGAAACAATTTTAAAAATCTGACGAAAGAACTGAATTTGTTTAAAGCTGGATTGAATACAAAATCGATTGGCTCTTTAGATCAAAATTCATTAGTTACAATTCCTGCCAATCTTTATTATCAGGATGTCTATTTTAATTTTTCAAAGGTGACTGCTGAAACGGCATATATTCAGCCTGATATTTATCCTGTCAGATTGCTGGATTATCAGTATGAAAATGCTTACTATCTGGAGTGCTTTAATGAGAATGTAACTGATTCACTTCAAGTTTTCAATAATAATAAAAAAGCAGTTCTTCGCTTTCATTATAATCCTTCAGATACACTAAATGCATATTATGAAACTCAGAACTTGTTTGCAGTTTATCGCTGGCAAGCAGATTATGAAAAATGGATTTTACAACCTAGCTTTACTAATGCAAGTCAGAATATTGTAGAGGCTGAAGTCTCCAGAACAGGCGTGTATGCTTTGTTTAGAAATATGGATACCAAAAAGCCTGTTATCGATGTTAATGTAGAAGGTCAAGAATTTACCTTTGGTGGTTACATTTCGGGTAAAGGGATGCTCTCTTTTATGTTCAACGATGCTAATGGTATTGATCTTTTCGATAATAAGATTACAATGTTTATCAATGGAGAAGTTATTGATGAAAAGGATTTTGCTATTTCTGCAATTCCTGGTCACATAAACCAGTTGCCAATGAAGTATAAACTTAATCTTCCAAAGGGTGATTATACTATTTCTGTATCATGTACAGATGTAAACGGACTGAATGAAGTCAGACAGTTTAGTTTTAAAGTCAATGATGAATTTGATTTGATAAAAGTGGCAAACTATCCAAACCCAGTTCGTTCTAAAACGATTGATCCGGTGAATGCAAACAGAACCCGCTTTACTTATTCATTGACTGATGATGCCGATGAAGTAAAGATAAAAGTGTTTACTGTTAGTGGAAGACTGGTTAAAACATTTAGAAATTTACCTACAGCAGTAGGTTATCATGAGTACCCACGAACGGTATATGCCTGGGATTGTACTGATGATACAGGAGTCGCTTTAGCAAACGGTGTATATTTTTATAAAGTGATTGCCAAAAAAGGAAGTAAGGAAATTATTAAAAATGGAAAACTGGCGATAATCCGGTAAGAGGTTTAGAGGTAATAATGAAGAATAAATTATTAGTATTATGTGTTACTTTGCTCATTGGACAGCTTTATGCAGGGCGTTACGCAGGGGATTTTATGAGTATCGGAGCAGGGATAAAATCGTTAAGTATGGGTGGGGCATACACTGCAATAGCCGATGAAGGTACAGCAATGTATTGGAATGCTTCGGGTATCGCTCAAATTAGAAAGAATGAAGCCTCTTTGATGAGAGCCTTTCTTTATGACGGCTTAGCTGCATACGATAATTTCTCCTATTGTCATCCTCTTCCAAATGGCGTAACGATTGGTGCAAACTGGACAAGATTAACAATAGATGATATTCCAATATATAATGAGAATCATTTGATTGGTACTAATATTGACCAAAGAGCTGCATTTGCAGAATTCCAGTTAACAGCAGTTCCTGACGGTAAGTTTAAAAGTACTGATGATATGTTTTTATTTGCTTTTGCAAAGCATATTCATCAGGATGCAGATTTAGGCTGGTTTTTGTTTGTACTGCCAATCGACTATTATCTTGGGGTAAATTTTAAGTATATCAAACGACAGATGCTTGAATATACAGGTGATGGGACAGGTTTTGATGCCAGCTTTTTATTCAAAACCAATTTAGGTATGCTGGTTGATCAGGAATGGATGGGAGAAATTGCGACTGGTGTCAATTTACAGGATATTTCCGGTACAAATATCACATGGGATACTCAATCCCGACATCAGGATGAAGTCTTGTTTAATACAAAATTTGGTTTGGCGTACAAACAGCCTGTTAAAAAATATCATAGTAATGTAACGGTTACTTATGATAAAGACTTTGTCTATGATAAAACAAACCATTTTGGTATGGAAGTAGATTACAGAGAGAAAACACAGTTTAGAATGGGCTTTTATGATCAGAATTTCTCTGCAGGGGTTGGAGTCGCTATCTCAAGATTTAAAATTGATTATGCTTTTATTACCAATAATCTTGGGAATACTAACCGCATAGGCGTTACATTTAAAATGTAGGAGGAATAATGTATAAGTTTATGATTATCATTCTATTGGGACTACTTGTAATTATGACCGGTTGTTCTGGAGAAGAGGCTGTTGGAATCGATAAAACCCCTCCTTCAAAACCAAACATTTTTAGTCATATTGGTGATACCGGAGATGGTTGGGTGGCTGTCCCTACATTAACAGACAGCATTTTTGT
>JAGOCT010000123.1 GCA_017998585.1 Candidatus Cloacimonadota bacterium
AGACACCTCCAATATAATCTGATGTTCTGGTTCAGGATCATTCATATCGTTAATCTGACCACTTAGTTTATTCAGACATAATTTTTCATTGTTTTTTAAAAATACGAATTCGGTATTAAAAAGAGACTGAATCAGCTCTCTCAATTGATTGTCTCTGAAAATTTCCAAATCAGTAATTCTGTTGAGCTTCATCTGGTAAGAAAATCCAGCGCCTGATAATGCACTCAGTGGTTTTAACTCAAATTCAAAAGCCTCTGCAAGATTAAAGTATCTGAAATTGCCAAAGACAGCTTCCTTGATATTTTTCTCAGCTGAGTTGACATAGGTTCCGTTTGTGCTGTCATTGTCATACAAAACACCATTTCTGAAGTCAAGACGGCAGTGATTTGCCGATATCCAGTTACAAGAAATGACAATATCATTATCATCCTCTCGTCCAATACTAACAACCTCTTTACAAAATACAACAAAGTTTTTCATTGTGTACTGATCCAGAATAATGAGCTTTGGACATTCATTGACCTCTGTTGAAGAATTTTCATTTAGTTTGCTCTCAATTTTATAAAGCAAATGTGATATCTCGCTGACATTACTCATCTGATATTGATTTACAAGTGGCAACACTTCGCTGATTTTACGAATCCTTTCCATGATAGCTTCTTTCAGGTTATACTTTAGATTAGATTCAGGCAATTGATGAAACATTTCATTTTCTTTTTTTAGTTCACTAATCCACTGTTCCATTTCATTATAAGCCTTAATCAACAGTTTTTTTTGAGCCTGCATGGATTCAATACGATTAATATCTCCTAATTCAAAGAGATGATTCAGAATAAAATCAAAGAATTGTTTGAGATGATCAGCCTTTTTACAGGTGCTGAGCTGGCGTTTGAGATAATCCTGAATGCTGTTGTCCAGATTTTGCAGAGACTCATTTCTCAGCTGTATCAGTTTATCATGCAGATAGTGATTTTGTTCATTGTTCAGTTTAATGTTTAAGTGTTTGATAAAGCGAATCAATTCAGGGATTTTTTCTTCATTTTCGTCCGCATTGATCAGATCGTTGTGAATTTTGTAATAGTTTACCAGATCATCTCTGAATTCTTCTGCCAAAATGCTGTCAAAACGCTGAATCATTTCCTGGAGAGAAGGATTAAGTTCTTTAAATTCAATGTAGGCTATATCTTTATAATGCAAATATTTTTGCGTTTCACGAAGTGCATTGATCAGCTTGATTTTATCAATTTGTCTTCGTGGTAGATTATGGTAACGATAGAGCTCTGCCAGAGTCTGGTAATGATTACTGAAAAAGTCCTGATACTGTTGAAAATTCTCTTTTTTATCCAGAAATTCTATATAACGTCTTTGTTCCAGAATATCTGCAAATGGTTTGTATGTTTTTTCAAAATCTTCGAAATGTTTGATAATTTTTAATAGTGAGGGAAATTGATTTTTTTCTTCACCAGAGATTTTTTCCTGATAGTAAAGCATGAGCTCATCCATTTTTATTCTCAAATCTTCAAGAACTTCTTCTCTTAAACTGGGAGAAACTTTAAAATCATTTTCATGATGTTTTAAAAGCGTTTTGATTTTATACAGGTGATTTTCATTTAAATCAACCGGATTAAGTTCCAGACTTTCCTGTATCTTTTGCATACTTTGAACCAGAGATTGTTTCCGATTAAGCATCACTTTGTATTGCTGAGCCAGTCGGGAGTTGTATTCTTCAAGCAAAGCAACTGCACCCGTCAGTGTATTGTAATACTGCATCATCGTTTTTTCATTATGAATACAGGATTCTATAAACTCAAGACAGGTATTAAAATAACTATTCTCGACCCTGTCTCTTAGCTGATTTATTGTCTGATCATGAATCCCACTGTTTTTCATAGCATATTCGCAGGTATATATCGCGATAAGGCTTTCCTGAAGCAATGATACTCTCATAAAAGCAGTGTTTTTACCTGCTTTTTCAAAAGCAGTCCTGGCTGTTTCGAGCCATTGTTTATTAACCGTATTGATACCTATAATCTGGTTGATCAGTTTTGACTGATTTTCTGGTTTTTTATGGCTGACATGGTTTTTATAAGCCTGTTTTCTTAAATCACTCAGTAGAATAAATTCATTCATAGATTCTCCTTTTATTAATCTAACATAAAACGCTTTAACTGGCAAGAGAAATTATTGAATATTTTCAATAAAATGAGCAATTTTAACGATAATGCGCTTGCTATCGTTCATCTGATAATAAATTCTTCTCTGTTTACCAAAATGATTTCCTTTGTAATTGACTAATACTCATTCCTTTTTCAAAACTCTTTTTCCGGAACTTTCCCTATTTCAGTGGTTTAATATATCTTATGTGGTTGATGATATTGATTCACCTGTCTTGAAGTATATTAAACTATCCGTATGCATCCTGAAGGACACTTTGACCTGATATCTGAGCAGGCATTACAATATCACCAGATTGATAATCATTTTTAGCTGAATATAATGTTGCCTCATGATTTAACTGGTAGTCATCCCTTACTATCTTTAATAGTTTTAATTGCACAGCCTTTTTGACCGATAAAACCGATATCAGATTTTTCAGAATTGCCAAACCAACATCCTGATTCTCATAAGCAATGGAAAAACGTTTGATCAGGGCATGAATAATCATTAGAAAAACAGCATAGGATGAGATACCTCTCTTTCTGAGGCCAGGATATTTTTTCTTATATTGCAGGGCATAAAGCGCCATATCTTTTTTAAAATGTGGATGAAGTGTCTGCCAGAGAGTTTTTGTAATCTGATTGATCTGGATAAGGTTTATATTCTGTTTCTGAAGGCTTCGAGGATTCTGTTTTCTGCTTACACAAATCCGCCCCTGCTGATACCAGGCAAGGCTCAAATCACCTATTTTCTTGGGGAAGTCATGTTGATTTTCTTTCATAATCACTTTCATCTCTATTCTCCTCTTGATATATTAATCAAAATACTTTAGAAAGCAAGATAAATCTCATATCTATCCTGTAGAAAAAAGATATGACATCTACTGCGTTCTCCTGCAATACGGTTTATATATTACCTGCTGACTGGCTGTCGTTAGAAGAAAGTGAAGCGGAATGAAAGAGGAATGTAGGGAAGAGGCTTGCTGATAGCTGGGAGAAGTGATCTCAGAAATCTGAACTCATATCAGGAGATTTTTTTAAAGTTTGCTACAGGACTTATACAAATTTATCCTTTTTTATAGCTAATATTATCTCAATTTATCTAAAATCAAAGCAGTCGTTAATCTAAATCTCTTTTGCAGATAATTCTATTTGACTTTTTTAAAACCTTGAATTATCATGCACAAAATGACATAATAAATATTGGAGATTACATGAATTTTCAGGATATGATATTAAACTTACAGCGTTTCTGGGCTAAACAGGGGTGTTGTCTTTTACAACCTTATGACTCGGATATGGGTGCAGGGACATTTCATCCAGGGACTTTTTTTGGTGCTTTAGGCTCAAAGCCAACGGCTATTGCCTATCCTCAGCCTTGCAGAAGGCCAAAAGATGGCAGATATGGTGAAAATCCAAACCGTATGCAGCATTATTATCAGTTCCAGGTTATTATAAAACCTTCACCAGATAATATCCAAAATCTCTACCTGGAGTCTCTCAAAGAAATCGGTATAGAAATCGAAAAACATGATATCCGCTTTGTTGAAGATGACTGGGAATCCCCAACTTTAGGCGCATGGGGTTTAGGATGGGAAGTATGGCTGGACGGAATGGAGATTTCTCAGTTTACTTATTTCCAGCAGGTTGGTGGTGTTGAAGTAACACCTGTGAGTGTAGAATTGACCTATGGTCTTGAACGAATTGCAATGTATATCCAAAACGTTGACAATTTTAAATATATTCAGTGGAATGATCAAACACAGTACGGAGAAATATTTTTCGACAGAGAAGTTGAATTTTCTAAGTTTAATTTTGAGACATCCAATGTAGAGAAATTATTTTCTGCATTTAAAGACTACGAGTTACAAGTCAACGAACTGATAAACCATAAACTGGTTTATCCAGCTTATGATTATCTGTTAAAGTGTTCGCATGCATTCAATCTGCTTGATGCACATGGTGTTATCAGTGTTACTGAAAGGGCTGCATATATTGGCAGAATCCGTAAAATGGCAAAAGATTGCGCACTCACATACCTGAACAATTACGATAAAAAGTCTGAGTGAATTAAATCAGAAAGGAATTATCATGGGAAATCCGGATAAAACAAAGATTCATGAACTTATTAACAGTTATTTGATACCTGAAATGAAAGATCAGCTCTTGCAGGTAATCCTCTATAATGATAAAGATCCTCATTCTGAGGATGTATTAATTATCACACAGTCAACAGATTTATCTAAATTAAAACACGCTCAGAACTGTGTCAGTAAATTGATGAAGAAAAATATACCTGCTCCATTTTTTATGACTCCTGAGTTTATCACGAGTTCACTGGATTCCTATCCCCTTGAATTTTTAAATATACAGACTGATTATCAAAACATTTGGCAAAAAGATGATAAAGATTATCTCAAAAACCTGCATTTTGATAAACAATGGGTCAGACTTCAGGTTGAAAGAGAATTAAAAGGAAAATATCTGCTGATTTCTACTCATTATATGGCTGTCAATTCTTCTGTATCGAGATTAAAACAGCTGGTATCTGAATCAATTTTATCTCTTAAACCTGTTTTAAAAGGCATTCTTTTCCTGTTTGATGAAGAGATTTCTCCCTGTTACGAAGACTTGATTAGTCGTATTGAAGGCCGGTTAAATATTGAATTGAGGACACTTTCACGTGCCTTTGATATCAGATTTGAAAAAATTAGCTTTAAACAACTTAATTCTGAACAATTTTTTGAAAGCTATTTAAAAGAGTTGGAAGTTCTCTTTAAAAAAATAGAACAATAAGGATTTCCAATTGAGTTTTATTACACTTTTACTGATAGCAGTTGGTTTATCAATTGATTGCTTTGCTGTGGCAATATCCAGTGGAATTGCCTTAAAATGTTTTCGAATTCGTTATGCTCTTCGGGTAGGTTTGTTTTTTGGTGGATTTCAGGCACTAATGCCAGTCATTGGCTGGTTTGCAGGCTTAAGTTTTAAACAGTATATCGAAAATTATGATCATTGGGTGGCATTTGCCATGTTGGCTGCCATTGGCGGAAAAATGATTTATGAAGCCACATTATTAGAAGAAGCAGAAAAATCATGCGACCCCCGTAATCTGTTACTTGTTTTTGGTCTGGCAATAGCGACCAGTATTGATGCTTTGGCTGTTGGTATCAGTTTTTCTGTATTAGGCATCAGCATCTTAACCCCTGTATTGATTATCGGGCTGGTTTCTTTTATTGCGGCATACTCTGGTATGTATATCGGTGATAAATTTGGAGATATCTTTGGTAATAAAGTGGAAATCTTTGGAGGTATCATATTGATACTCATCGGTTTAAAAATTTTGATTGAACATTTATTTTTTTAAAAGTGCTAAACGAATGACTCTAACCAGCAAACCGGAGGAAAATTGGAATCCATAAAAGAAATCTTTAAAATTGGTTTTGGCCCATCAAGTAGTCACACAATGGGCCCCCAGAAAGCTGCAGATGATTTCAGACGAAAATATCCTCATGCAGATTCCTATAAAGTCATACTATATGGCAGTTTAGCTGCAACAGGAAAAGGGCACTTTACTGATCAGATTATCCTGAAAACACTCGGAGACAAAAAAACAAGCATTGAATGGAGAGCCGATGACTTACTGGCTTTACATCCCAACGGAATGGACTTTTTTGCCTATCAAAATCAAACAGAAATCGGTACCTGGCGAGTGTATAGTG
>JAGOCT010000124.1 GCA_017998585.1 Candidatus Cloacimonadota bacterium
GCTGGCCGGAAGAGACTGAAGACCTTAAATATTTCCTGCCAACCAAACTGCTGATTACAGCCCCTGAAATCATTTATCTCTGGGTTGCCCGTATGATTATGGCAACGCTTGAATTTAAAGATATGATACCTTTTGATACGGTTTTACTTCATGGAACAGTGAGAGATGAACTTGGCAGAAAAATGAGTAAATCTTTAGGGAATTCCCCTGATCCAATCGATATTATCAATGAAGTGGGAGCAGATGCACTGCGTTTTAGCATGATCTTTAACACACCAAAAGGTCAGGATACTTATTATTCAAATGCGATTCTGGAAACCGGTCGTAATTTCTGTAATAAAATTTGGAATGCTTTCCGTTTTATGATCATGAATATTGAGAAAATTGATGGTCTGCCAACACCTGATCAAATCAAACCAGATTTAGCTGATCAGTGGATTATAAGCCGATTAAATCAAGTCATCAAACAAAGTCGCGAAGATTATGAAAATCTCAGATTTAATGACGCAGCTCAAAATCTGATGCAGTTTATATGGGATGATTTCTGCTCCTGGTATCTTGAAATTGCCAAAGAGAAGTTCTACTCTGATACTGATCCGGTTGTTCATTTAACCACAAAGTGGGTATTGCTTGATGTGTTCCAGCAATCCATGCGATTGATTCATCCGATTATGCCTTTTATTTCTGAAGAAATATGGCAACTGATTAAACAGTATTATCCAATGGATGAAGAAGCATTGATTATTGCGCAATTCCCTTTAACAGATGAAAATAAAATCAATCATGAAATCATGAATAATATGGCATTGATTATGGAATCAATTTCTGCAATCAGAAACCTTAGAAAACAGGTCAATCTCGCTCCTGGTCTGGAAATTGAACTAACTATCAAATGCGTTGACGACTCTCAGGTAAAATTATATGAAAATTATCAGAATTATCTGAAAAAACTGGCAAAAGTGAAAACAGCTCATGTTGGTATTGATGTTGAAAAACCAAAATCTTCACTGGCTGCAGTGGCACAAAATGTTCAGATTTTCCTGCCTTTAGCCGGTTTAATCGATGTTGAAGCAGAAAAACAAAGACTATCAAAACAGATTGCCAAACTGGAACAGGAATTGGCTGTTATACAGAGAAAACTGGGAAATGAACAGTTTGTAAGCAATGCAAAAGAAGAAGTGGTTGCCAAAGAAAAAGAAAAAGAAGCTGAAGTAAGCGATAAACTTTCAAAAACTAAAGATATTTATAATGGATTATAATTCAGACATTGGGCATATAGAGATATATGCCCTTTTTAAATGTTATGGAGGAATAGAATGAGTGCAGAAGAAATCAAAACCGAAGAGTTAAATGCTGAAAACTTGAACAAAATCAATGAAAAAGTCATTAATGACGAACCCAAAAAATTGGAATTTTATGAAAAACTCAGAAAACGTTTTGGAGATAAACTCCCCAGATCAAAAGATCCCTCCAAAATTCAAATCTCTGATTTTTTGTTCGCATTACCTGATTTTTTTATTCTGTTGACAAGACTATTTATTGATAAACGTATTCCTGCTACCCGAAAAGTATTTTTAGGTTCAATTATCGGATATCTGATTTTGCCTATAGATATTATTCCTGATTTCATCCCTATTTTAGGCTATGTAGATGATCTGGTATTAGTTGTTCTGGCACTTGATCAGGTATTGATTGAAACCGATGAACAGGTGATTCGTGATAACTGGAGCGGTAAGAAGAATGTGATTGAACTGATTCGTTCTATTACTCATTTGATTCAGACCAAGCTCAATAATCCAGCCATTAATGCCGTAAAAACCTTCTTTAAAAAGGTTTCCGGAGCAAAATAATGAAATTACTTGTTGCCACAAAAAACAGACATAAATTTGAAGAAATTAAATCAATTCTTTCTGAATTGAATATTGAACTGATATGTGCGGCTGATATTGAAAATCTGCCTGATACGATTGAGGATAGAGATACAATTGAGGGTAATTCCATAAAAAAAGCCAGAGAAGCTGCCCTTTTTACCCATATTCCTGCCATTGCGGATGATACCGGTTTTTTTGTCAGTGCGCTTAATGACGAACCGGGTGTTTTTGCTGCCCGATATGCCGGTGAGAATTGCACTTATGCTGATAATGTCAATAAAATGCTGAAAAATATGGAAGGCATCAGTAATCGGGAAGCCCGGTTTGAAACGGTAGTTAGCCTTGCTTTTCCTGATAAAGAGGATGTGATTACACGCAAAGGAATTATCAACGGCTATTTACTGGGAACCCAGCGGGGTCATTCAGGCTTTGGATATGATCCCATTTTTGTACCGGAAGGTTTAGATAAAACATTTGCCGAACTCTCTGACGATGAAAAAAATCAGATCAGTCATCGTGCCAGAGCTTTTCAGGCGATATTGCCGGTACTAAAAGAATTATTTGATAAATAAGTCAGGTGCTGTATGAAACATTTTATCAGTCTTATCATAATCCTGATCTTTATTGGTTCTCTGTCTGCTGAGATCATTCAGGGGAAAGTCATTGCTGTTAAAGACGGTGATACCATAGAAATTTTGTTTAAAGGGAAACCTGAAAGAATCAGGCTTTATGCGGTTGATTGTCCTGAAAAGAATCAGGATTTTGGTTCAAAAGCCCGTCAATTTACTTCTGAATTAGTCTTTAATAAGACTGTCAAAGCAGATGTAATAAATAAAGATATGTATGGTCGTTCAGTTGCAGAAGTCTTTCTTCCGGATGGACGTTCTCTTAATCGTGAACTGATTAAAAACGGTTATGCATGGCATTATAAAGAATACAGCAAAGATGAGAGCCTCACTCAATTAGAAAATGAAGCCAGAGAGCAAAATAAAGGCTTATGGACTGATAAAAATGCACAGGCACCGTGGGAATTCAGAAAAGAACAGAAGAACGGAAAAATGAATAAGCCTTCGGTTAATAAACCAGGCTTAACACTTAAAAGGGGCGCTTATGTTGCCTCAAAGAAGTCAAAAAAGTTCCATCGTTCTTCTTGTAAATGGGTAAAAAAAATACCAAAACAAAACAGAATTTATTTTAATAAAAATATTGACGCCAAAAATGAAGGTTACGAACCCTGTGCGGATTGCAAACCCTGATGATAATGTAGAGACACGATTAATCGCGTCTGTACGGGGTGGCACGTACTACAAGCGTCTCGTTTGTAGCCTGTCTCTACAAGCAGGATGCTCGCAGTACGATTATTGAGCCTGATTCCTAAATTTTTCTCTGATCTTTTCACGAATCAATGGCAGTTTAAAATGCAGGATAAATGAACCTAAGAAGCATAATGAACCTGACAGGAATAAAGTTTTTTCAACGCCGATACTCTTTGATATTGTACCTACCAATAAGCTGCCAATGGGCATAAATGATAAAAATGACATTGAATAGATTCCCATGACTCTTCCTCTTTTATCGGCATCCACAATATTTTGAATAATCGTATTGGAACCGGCCATTTGCATCATCATACCACAACCAGCGACAAAAACCAGAAAGAGACTTAAATAAAAGATTTTGGAAAATGATACAATTATCAGGCAGATGGCAGCAATATGCCCCATATTGGTGATGATTGAACCTAAGCCCTTTAAATGTTTTCTGGAAGCCAGATAAACCGCTCCACACAATGCACCTGCACCGATTCCGGACATCAGGTAACCAAGTGTTTTTGCATCACCTTTAAAAACTTCTCTCGCATAGTAGGGTAGTAAAACGGTATATGAAGAACCCAGCAAAGTGAATATACTGACATTGATGAGCAGATAGCGGATCGGTTGAAACTGAATCACATAAGAAAAGCCTTCTTTAAAATTTTGGATAAAATGCCCTTTTGAGATATGTTGAATGCTTGCATGTATCCGCATATTAAATAAGGATATAAGTACCGCTATGTAAGAAAGTCCGTTAATCAGAAAACAATATGCTTCTCCAAACTGAGCAACCATAAATCCTGCGATTCCCGGACCAATCAGTCTGGCACCATTAAACATTGCAGAGTTTAAGGCAATTGCATTACCGATTTCCTCTTTTTTATCGACCATATCAAAGATAAACGAATGTCTGACTGGTGACTCAAATGCTTCTATAACGCCTAAAAAGACACTTAACAAAAGGATTTGCCAGATTTGAACATCTGAATAAAATACCAAAGCACTTAAACTTAATGCCTGAATCATGGAGCATGTTTGCGATACTTTCAGTATTTTATGCCGGGAATATTTATCTGCGATCACTCCTGCAAAAGGGGTTATAACCAAGGAGGGTATATGTCCAACGAAACCAATCAGCCCCAGCCAAAAAACAGAATCTGTGATTCTGTAAATCAACCAGCTTAAAGCGGTTCTTTGAATCCATGTGCCTATCAGGGAAGTGCCCTGCCCAAAAAAATACAAAGAGTAGTTTCTGTTTTTAAACCCTCTGAATATATTAAAAAAACGTTCTATAAACTGATTGAGTTTTTCTGACATAAAGCCTCTTTATTCAATGATAAAAATGATTAATTCCGGTTGACTGCCTGTTCTGACAGGAGGTCCCCAAAAACCAAACCCACTGGAAACGTAGTAGTATTTGTTTTCTTTGAATTGTAATCCATAGCTGTTATCAAACAGTTTTTGGGTAATAAAATTGAAGGGAAACAATTGACCATGATGCGTGTGTCCTGACAAAAAAAGATCAATTGGATAATCCTTGCCTTCGATTCGGCTTTTGGGCTGATGATCAATTAATATGGTAAACAGACTGTCTGATTCCGGTCTGATTAATTCCTGTAAATCTGCTCTTTTCTTTTGAAAAAACCGTTCGGCAGATAAGTCATCACGACCGATTATGACCAGTTGATTATCTATGATGACTGAAGAATCAGACAGAATGTCAATATGATAGTTTTTAAAATGATTAATGGCACTATCTAAACTGCCTATGTATTCATGATTTCCAAAGACAGTAAAAACACCGTGTCGACTTCTGATATTTTTTAATAAATCACCGCTATCATGATAAGCCAAGTGCGCCACATCCTCTGTAAATACGTCACCCCCAAACAACATGAGATCGACATCCGCTTTGTTTACTTCATCTACGAGCGTTTTTATGGCATCGGGGAAAAACAGATCATTGATATGTAAATCAGAAGCGTAAGCGATCTTCCATGGTTTTGATAATTTATTTTTCCCTAAATGATGATTTTTAAGATGGATTTCTTTCACTTTGGGTTTGCCTGCATTTAAATATCCAAAAGCGATAAAACCAGATATCAATAAAACCATAAAACCAGATAAATAGAATCTAAAATTATTGATTGATAATATATATCTCAGGTAGTTTGGCGATATGATTCGAATAAGTATCAAAATGCTGTCATATATAAGTAAAAGTAAGAAACTGTAAACCATTACAGCCAGCCATATTGAACCAATTTGACCCAGAAACTTGACCCATGTCGTAGGATAAATTCTATCAACAGTCCTGTAAATAAAATATGAGGAAGATAAAACAAAAAATAGAAGAATAAATATCTTTTTCCCTGCAAAGTTAAATTTAAAAACACTGATTATATGCCTGTAGATATAATAATTTATTGAAAAATAAATGCTTAAAACAATACTAAAGAATAACAAAAACACATATTCTCCTTAACAAAACAAGAAGGATGATGATAAAGAACACACTCCCTCTGCAGAGAGAGTGTATATGATTAACTAAAATAGTTCAAGTAACTCAGTATTTTTGATACTTCTGATAAAAGCTGTAATCAATTGGACAGTGTTTTCAAGATCAGAAAATGATACCATTTCGTTTGGACTATGCATATAACGACAAGGAATACTGATCAATAGTCC
>JAGOCT010000125.1 GCA_017998585.1 Candidatus Cloacimonadota bacterium
GATTCTGATCAATCGCTTCTTTGATTAGTTTTTCTAAAAAGTCTAAGTAAGATTTTAATGGATGAAAATTTGGATATCTTTTATAAAAATCAGGACTTTGTCTGACTTCTTGCACAAAAAACCTAACATAAGATGGATTATTTGTAAACAAATCTATATGATACTGAAATGCAATGTATAATTTATTTAATGCATTAGTTTCTTTTTTTATTGCTTCCTGAATGATATCCAGTTTTTCATTCACCATCTGTTCAAATACTTTGATTAAAAGATCGTGTTTGTTTTTATAATACAAATACAGAGTACCATCAGCAACCCCTGCATCTTTTGCTATTTCGGACATAGACGTTTCATAAAAACCGTTCTTCGCAAAATTTTCAATGGCTGAGTTATAGATTGCATTTCTTTTTGCGCATTTATTCTTTTCAGCTTTTCCTTTCTGATACTTCATACTCTATCCTATAGTTCTTTTTAAAGAGAAGATAATTTACGAAGGATTGAGCGTCAAGGAAAAAATGAATGAAATGGACTTTTTTTTCAAAATCAATACTTTTCCAGTAATACGGTCGAGTAAGCAGTCATTCCTTTTTCAGAACCGCTTATTCCAAGATGTTCTTCAGTTGTAGCTTTAACAGAAACCTGACTGATATCAGCGCCAAGATCCTCAGCAATATTAGTCCGCATCTGAGAAATATAGTCCTTAAGTTTGGGTTTTTGAGCACAAATAACAGAATCCAGATTTATAAGCTGATAGCCCTTGTCTTTAATAATATCATAAGTTTTTTTTAAGAGAATACGACTGTCAATATCTTTATAATCCATTGAACAATCAGGAAAAAGTTGCCCAATGTCACCAAGAGCCAGTGCCCCTAACAATGAATCAATAATTGCGTGAATTAGCACATCAGCATCAGAATGTCCCAATAAACCTCTATCAAAAGGGATTTCTACTCCTCCTAAAATCAGTTTTCTTCCTTCTGCCAACTGATGAACATCATATCCGTTTCCAATTCTCATATAATCTCCATTGAGTATGAAAAGCAACCTGTCTGCTATTTAAACTAGCAAACAGGTGCATGATTTTATGTATTAATACAATCCGACTGTAGCACAGATTTTAATCTACAGTGATAGATTTTGAAACATTTTTTGGAACATCAGGATGCACTCCATGATCAATAAAGTTCAATTTATCAAGATATTCCATTTTCTTCTGGCTCATTTTTAATCCAAGTAATTGTAATACGACTGTTGAAGAAAAACAAGTCATTAAACTATCGCCAGTTTTTGGAAGGGTTATATAGGCCCATCCATAATATTTCTCTGAATTTGGACTAGCTGAAGCATTTTCGTATAATGATTCGTTTTCCTCGGCAATCACAAATGTATCAGCACCTCTAATCTTGTGAGTATTTATCTGAGAAATCGTCAGATTTACATCTCTTGTATCAGGACCGGTGATATATATCAAAGGATAATTTCTATACATTGGTCCAAAGAAATCATATTTTTTTATGACGTCTTTAAATATTTTTGTCCCTTCACGGGATAAATTAAATGGAGACGTTCTGTTAAAAATAAAATCAGAAATTGCAATAATGATATCCTGAGTTTCTTTGATTCCTATATTTTTTTCTAAAGCAATCTGATTAACCTGAACTAAAATCTTGTTGAAATATTTAATCATACCTTCAATATTTTTCATACCAAAGACGGTATTCTTACCTAAGATTGTATTAGGTCCGTGTTTAAATTCTGAAGCTTCCATTCCCTGAGTATGATTGAGGACTGTTTCTCTGATTTTCAAAGCACCTTCCATTGCAATACCTGAAATTTTTGTAGCTAAAATATGGAGAGAAGGTTCCATATAGATTTTGTTTGCAAGCATTTCAACAGGTTCATCAGTGGTTTCTATTGTTTCTTTGAGTAATTGAGGCAAATCCTGGAGTTGTTTGTATCTTCTTAAAATTTCTTTTTTTTCTTCGAGCACATCATTTGATGATATTCCATTATTTTCAGCATTTTCCAGAAGCATTTCTGCGGTTCGGATTGCCAGATAGAAAAAGAGCGTCATCTGATTCATGTAACTTTTAGTCGCAGGCACTGCAATTTCAGGTCCACACATAATGGGTATCGAAACATCAGATTTTTCCTGCCCTAAAGTGGAATTGACATTGTTTACTAATACGATTTTCTTAATAGACAGATTCAAATTGTCAATATCATTGAATATATCAATCAGGTCTTTAGTTTCTCCACTTTGAGAGACACCAATGATCACATCATTATCTTTGAGACTTTTTGAATACTGACTGCGAAATTCTCCAGGAAGTATCGGAATAATCTCTACTCCGGCTATATCATTAAAAAATAAAGCGGCTGTCTTGGTTGCATGATAGGAAGTACCACAGGCTAATGTATAAATATTTCTCTGATTACTGATTGTGTTTTTGACCAGTGTTAAAAACTGATCGACTTTCTCTTGAAAATCATCTTTATCCTTATTCTCAGAAATACTATCAAAGACCTTTGCTATCAGCATTCTTTTTTTATTAAATTCTTCACCGATCAGATCTATAAATGTATTCATCTCACTGGAAAAAAAGAATTTCTTCTCAAAATCTTCTTTTACAAGTTCATGATAAATTTCTGGATATTTTGTTTTTATTTGAGCGACGATCTGTTCTACAACTTCTGAATTTACAAAATTATTAAACTTTTTTAACTGCATTTCATATTCTGATTCTTCAAGAATTTCATTACATCTTTCGGTCGCTAACTGTAAATAACCTTCATTTTCTAAAAACTTTATCATATGTCTTGAGCTATTTGAACCTCCTAAGAAAAGTTTAATCACTTTTCCAACAGCTTCTGGTTCTGCATAAATCTCCTGCTCCATAAAGTACTTGAACTCAGGTAAGAGTTCTGTATCTTCAGCTCTTAGTTTTGAACGGATTGCTTTTGAATCAACTTTTTGACCTGCCTCATATACTAAATCAGGTTGGTTAAGTTTTTTGATTGTTTGGTTTTTATATGCATAAACCTGATAATGATTATCAGTATATTCTACGAATTCTCCTTCTCGTAGTTTCACTAAATTTTTTGTAAATTTCAATACAGCTGTTAAATCTGAAGAAGCCAGGCAAAAGTCTTGTTCATCAATATTTCCAACTCCAAAATAGAGACTGGAGCCAGCTTTGATCGCATAGCTGGTTTCACTGTACGGGTCAACAATTACTGCTGCATAAGATCCTATCACTTGTTTTGAGCCATTGATTATTGCTTGCCTCATGCTTTTTCTTCTGATTTCTGATGTCATACGATCTGTTTCAGAGAGCTTAGATAATTCAATTTCAAAATAATGTTCAATGATATGTACCAACATTTCTCCATCATTATCCGAAACAACATGGTGTCCTTCACGAACTAAAAAACTCTGCAGTTCTCTTGTATTGGTAATATTGCCATTATGAGCTCCAAAAATATGGGTTTTACATCTGACTTCATGAGGTTGAGCATTTTCTTTACTCACCTGCCCAAATGTTGCCCATCTGACTTGTCCACAAAAGATTTTACCTTTCTGATTGATAATATCAAGCGTTTCAACCAGTGTGCTGGGAGCACCGACATCTTTTAACAAAACGGTATTTTTATCATCATCCTGAAATATGGCTCCTGTAGAGTCATATCCACGATATTCTAGCGCTTTTAATAGATTTGAGGCATATTTACCTAGATGAAAAGAAGTTTTGTGAATTTGCATTCCTAATACACCACATCCAATACCAATAACCGGTACAGGAACAGTAATTTTTAGATTTTTTAGTAAGTTACGCATGGTTTTCCTCGTTTATGAATTTCTTTATGATTGATTTTGCTATATTTAAATCTTCTGGATTGGTTATCTTAATATTATCGTTTGAACAAAATTGAAAAAAAACAGGCGTATGATAGTATTCACATAAACCGGCATCATCTGTCAGATCAATATGATCCGTCTGTGCCTGTTGATGAAATGACATAATCAGCTGATAATCAAAAGCCTGAGGAGTATGAACTTCCAGCAATTCATCTCGATTGATAGTTTCTGTGATTTCATTTCCTTGAAAACGTTTTATTGTATATTTAACTTTTGTCACAGGTATTACAGCTTTTTGACGAGCTGCTGTATGTATGAGTGAAGTAATTTCATTCGCATATACAAAAGGTCTGACAGCATCATGAATCAAGACAATATCTGTTTCTGAAGGACAATTTTTTAGCCCATTAAATACAGATTCCTGACGGCTTTTCCCGCCAGCTGTCAGTATAATACCTGGGAAAATGGATGAAAATTTTTGTGTTAATGATAGCAAATCAGCTTCAGGGACTGTTATGATTATCTGATTAACTTCTGGATGTTGATAAAATGCTTGTACTGTCCATTCCAGAATACTTTTTTTATAAATTTTGAAATATTGTTTTTTTTTTCTGGAACTAAAACGAACCCCACTACCTCCAGCAGTGATGATAACACTTACAAACATTTTATTTTTTTCCATATAGCTCCTTTTTTCTTTCCATATAAATCTTCTTTTCTTCAGGATGTGCTCTGAAAAGAAAAATATGCTTAATCGTATAATTCCAGATAAAAGCCGCAAAATTACCTAATAATTTAGCGATATAAAAGCTAATATACAAGTAATCATGTGACAGAAAGATGAAAAGGTTCATGATAAGTAAAGCGACTATTTCTATCGATAAAAAAATAGCTAATTCTATATGCCAGATGTCTTTCATATTTCTTTTTGAAAACACCCAGGTAATACTAAAAAAGTAATTTAGCAATACGCCTGCACCATAGCCTATTGATGATGCCATTAGATAATGTAAAGTAAACTGATAATTCAGAAAGACTGTAAGACCATAATCAACAAAAAAGCAGATGATACCGAATATTGAATATTTCAGAAATTGTTTATAATGTTTTAAAGTCTTATTTTTAAACCAATTGATCATACTTCGACTTCTGCAAAATTATCGGGATTCTCATATTCTTCATATAATTTTGTCCCCATTGCAGCAACTTGTTCATTACTGTCCAATTTCCAGTCATGTACAGTTTGTTTGGTTAAGATATAAAATTCTTCATACTTTTCTTTTGCGTGTTTCTGAGTAGCGATTCCGACTAATTTCTTCATAGCTGACCATACTGTTTTGACACGCGCTTCATTTTCAACAGTCAACCATTCTCTGAGAAAAGGATAACATTCTGCAGGTCTGGTTCTTGCTACCTGAGTGATCACATGAGTCATTTTTTTCTGAACATCAGGGCTTTCATCATCAATATTTCGGGTAATACATTCCAGAATATATTCAGGATCGTCTTCGGCGACATGCTCCATTCCATGAAAAGCGAGTGTTCTTTGTTTAGGACTGCTACTTTCAAGCCAGGTGATCATGTGTTCCTTTGTTTCTTTTGGATATCTTCGCCACATATCTGCCAAAATCGCTTCGACTTCCCAAGGGGTATTATCCCAAAATCCATCTAACAGATTGATCAGCTTATCTGGTTCATTTTTATATTTTTCCCAGTAATAGAATAAACCTGCAGCTCTGACTCCATAGATTTTACAATGAGTAAAGTGCTGCAAAACAAGTAATTCAATTACACTCTGTTCAGCATAAAGTACAAGTCTTTTACCGACAACTTCTCTCACAAAATAATTCTGTGTATTTAATATTTTGTAAAGTAACTTAACTGCCTTGTCCTCTTCTCCATTTGATAGATATTTAAAAACTTCATCAACTTTCTGATCAATCGCTTTAATATCTTTGTAATCCAGACGTCCGATTGTTTTAACCATAATTGAGTTCCCCTGAGTTG
>JAGOCT010000126.1 GCA_017998585.1 Candidatus Cloacimonadota bacterium
AGTGCAAAAGAGCATGGAAACTGTTTCTTTGAATTCTACCCTTATCTACTCAAGTTACTTGGATTCAAAGGATGGGTCGTTTTAATTGATGAAATAGAACTAATTGGCAAAATGGGAAAAGTTGGACGTTTAAATTCTTATATGGCATTATCTTATTTACTCAACTGGAATAATAACAGTCATTTACCGGTTTATACACTGGTTGCATCAGCTAAAACATTACAAACTGAAGTATTTTACAGCAGAAAGAATGATGTACAGAAAATACCAGAAACAGCGATGGAGAGAATCAGTTCTGATGCGGCATATCAAATGCGTGCTTTTTTTGATATCGCTGCCAGAAGCAACCGTAATCTGTTGCTAAATCCAGTAATGAAAAAAGAATACATGGCTTTGTTTCAGGCAATTATGGCAATTCATAAACGGGCAATCCCCTGGATCAATCCGGATGAAGAAAACCTGGCTGAAAAACTGGAAAAGATCGTAAAGCCAGAGAGAAGACCAGTTAGAGTCAGTATTCGCATGTTTATCGAACTGCTAGACATTTATGCAATTACCGGACAAATTGTAGAAAATATAAAAGAGCAGAAATTAAAAGAGTATGACTTAACAGAAGAATTTCAAATCAATACAGACAATCTATCATCTGAAACCGGCGGATTTAAAGAGAAAAGCCTCGAAGAGATGTTTGACGAGGATTAATAAATTTCTGCATGATTGATATTCAGAAAAGTGCATATCCATTGGATGATAAGATCAAAAGGATTTTCCCAAAAGAATCCCTTTATAAAGATCCTGATTTCTATAATGTTTTTCATTCTTACAATCTACCTTCATTTATAAAAGACTGGCTAATCAGAATATTCACCTTAGGAAATGAATTTGACAGGCAAACCTGTCGTGAATTCTTATCTGAAAAAGTACCTAACCGAGGAGTCAGTCTCAGGCAAAAATTGCTTCATTTAAGAAAACCAATACAGATATTATCCAGACTCATTATTCACACCGATTTAATGAATGGAAGAATCAGTTTTTCCATACCGGATTTGGGTATAGGACATCGGGAAGGTCTTGTTTCACTTGATATGGAGCAGGAAAAACTGAATTTATTGCATGAAGGAGAAGTTTGGGGGATTTTGACCCTTGTATATGTCCCTCCTACTGAATACATGCCTGGGCATATTCTATTAATTGATTATAAGCCATTTCAGCCTTATTCCCTTGACCCTGCTTATTTTTATGAAGCCAGAAGACACTTTACTACCCATGAGTGGATTGATCTGATTGTCAGAACCATGGAATTTAATCCCCACTATGTAGATGAAAAACAAGGAAAATACTTTGATTTAAAGAGAAAAATGGCATTGATTTCACGTTTACTGGTTTATACTGAAACGAATCTTAATATGATTGAACTGGCACCTAAAGGAACTGGGAAATCTTATGTATTTAATAATTTATCAAAATATAACTGGACAGTCAGTGGTGGGGTGATTACCCGTGCAAACCTGTTTTATAACATATCCACCCGATTACCCGGGATCATTCATCATTATGATTTTCTGGTATTGGATGAGATAGAAACACTGGGTTTTTCCAATGAAGAAGAAACGCTTGGTGCTTTTAAAAATTATCTGGAAAATGGAAAGATCGTCGTAGCAAATTATACAGGGCGTTCTGACTGTGGTTTAATGATGCTTGGAAATATCAGGCTGGATAAAAGAATGAGGCCTAAAAACAAGAATTTCTTTATTGGACTACCTCAGTTTTTCCAATCCTCAGCCTTTGTTGACCGAATTCATGGTTTTATTGAAGGATGGGATCTATTCAGATTTAATGAGAATATGAAAATGAAAGGGATTTCTCTGAATACAGAGTATTTTTCTGAAATGCTTCATCTGATGAGACATGAACACCAATACACTGCAATAGTCGATGAAATGCTTGAAATCCCAAAGAGCGCTGATACCAGAGATACAAAAGCAGTTAAAAAACTCTGTTCAGCTTATTTGAAACTGATTTTCCCCCATATCACCAAACCGGATGATGTTTCTCCTCTTGAATTAGAATTATATGTGTTGAAACCGGCTTTACAGAAACGTGCTGTTATACGACAGCAATTAAGTGAACTTGATCCGGAGTATTCGCCTGAGATACCGGATATCAGACTAAGAAGATATTAATAAAATAGAAAAAGGAAGTAGTTATGGCTATAACAACACAGGAACAATGGCAAAAACTCTATCATTTTGCTGATGAAATCTATAAAATAAAACCATGGGGATTTTTATATGAAGATCAGATAATAAAAATAGTGTATCCTAAAACGAACATAGAATATTATGTAAGTGTAATGGGTTCAGCCGGAGAACATTTTTCTGTTACCGCATACGAAGGGGATCAAAGTTTAAATAATTTTCACAAACTGCTTAATTCAGTTAGTGAAAATGAAAAAATGCAATTGATACTTGAAACTACCCAGGTGATTCTGTCTTTTGAGAATAATGAGTTTCTTGAAAAAGAAGATAAGAAGATTATCAAAGATTTGGATTTGAAATATCGCGGGAAAAAAGCTTATCCTTGTTTCAGAATCCAGGAGCCCGGGTATTTGAGAGCGAGACCGGATAGTGATCAGGCTGATCTGATGATTTTTCTGTATGAAAAATGTCTTCAAGTGCTGAGCTATGTTAATGATCATAAAACCATGGAAAAAGGGGGAGAATATGGACTTCCTGAAATCCAGAGTCTTGAAAATGCAGAATGGATTGATGTGGAAGAAGAAATACAAAATACTAATATCGAGATACTCTCTGCAGAATTTGATCAAAAAATGGTGGATTCAATCAAGAAACTGCCTTTTAGTTCAGATGAATATGTCCTTTTCTCATTTATAATCCCTATGCCTATATTAGAAAAAAAACCGATTTATGGATATTCTTTTCTGATTCTGGATACGAAAACTTCGATGATTGTTTATATGGATACCATTGCGCCAAAACCTGATTTAAGATCAATGTACAAGGATTATGCAAAACATGTTGAAAAGTTTTTCAAAAAGATTAAGCATCGTCCAAAAAAGTTAATTGTTACTTCAGAATTTTATGCTGATTTATTAGTTGACTTTTTTAATGCTGTCGAAATATATATATATATTGTAAACAACACAAAAGAACTGGAAAAAATTCAGAACTCGCTGTATGACCATTTTCTTCATGGCTGATAGATTCAAAAAGATAAGACTAAATCTATTTAAAAGCCCGTTTTTCGGGCTTTTCTACAACAAAATCATATTATATTTTCTTGATGCCTTTTGTAGAAAAGGCATTTAAATCAAGAGATGAAAACTCTTTTTTGAGATATTTTGGTATGGCAGCAGCACCAATCATGGCAGCATTATCCATACAAAGCTTTAATGGCGGAAAATAGATTTCAGCTTTCAATTTATGATTTGCTTTTAGCATTTGATCTCTTAAAAAACTATTGGCAGAAACACCACCAGCAACAATAATCTTCTTAATCTGATGTTTTGTGGCATAAGCAATGGTTTTTTTTACCAATATATCTACAATTGCCAGTTGAGCAGAAGCCACAATATCATGAATATTCTCATTAATATAGACTTGATCTTGTTTATTTAAATATTGTAAGACAGCTGTTTTTAACCCGCTGAAGCTGAAATTGAAGTTATCTTTTCGATTCATCGCCTGAGGAAACTTATAAAAATGAGGATTACCTGTCTTAGCCATTTTATCAATAATAGGGCCTCCAGGATAGCCAAGATTTAAGATTTTGGCGATTTTATCAAATGCTTCACCTGCAGCATCATCTACCGTATGTCCAACAATTCTGAAGTCTTCTTCTGTTTCAAACTCTACAAGCTCTGTATGCCCACCAGAGATAATCAGTGCCAGCCAGGGAGCCTGTAAATCCGGAGTAGATATTTTGTTGGCAAATACATGGCCTAGCATATGATTTACAGCAATTAAGGGAACATTTAATGACCAGGCAAGTCCTTTGGCAAATGAGACGCCTACCAGTAATGAACCAATCAGACCTGGATTAACAGATACCGCAATTGCAGAAACATCTGAAAGTAATATGCCAGATTCATTCAATGCCAAATCCATACAATAGCTCAGATTCTTCAGATGAAGTCTGGAAGCTAGTTCTGGCACCACCCCACCAAAATCATTATGGATTGCCTGCGAGGAAATAATATTGGAATAGACCTTATATTCTGTATCAATAACAGCAATGGAGGTATCATCACATGAGCTCTCAATGGCTAAAATGTATTCTTTTTTCATCATTAATCTTTCTTTTTAATTGTTACTTTCTGAGGTGTATAGTCTATAATTTTTAAACTGCTTTCTTTGGAAAGTGATATTTCAACTTCTCCATTGGAAGGATTCACTTTTGCTTTAATATCATTTGAGTTGATGATTGCCAAAGAATCTTTTTTCCCTTCAACAATTACAGAAACTCTATCTGGGAAAAAGATGTAAGAATGGTCTGTATTTTCAATTAGAATATTCGTAAAGGTTTTACTTAATACAGCCTGATTTTGTTTTATCAGATTTAACTGGGCAGGAATGATAATCACTCTGTTACTGATAGTTTCAAATCTAACTTTCTTATTATCTTTAATCATCTCTATTGTAATTGGTTCAGTTGAAATACTCTCAATTCTTTGAATGTCACCTACAGGGCCAGAAAGAAGGACTGTTCTCTCGTCAACGTCAAATTGCTGAGCATAATAGTATTCTTTGGTTTCAGGTGTTTCAAATTTCATTTGCACATTGACTTTTTTTTGGATAATACGTTCTGCAGAAAGATTTGTTTTGTTGATATCGTCTAAAGCTGTAAATTTAAGTCTGTTGTGTTTTTTTAGAAAAGGAAGTATTTTGTCGGCTGATAATGGGTTTTTCCCGATGGTTAAGGTCGATGCATCATATTCAACGTATGGATTAGACATAAAAAAGGTAAGTATGGCAATACCATCTCCTTCAACCTGGAAGTTTAATTTGAGGGATTCCTGTTTATTGACATAGATGTTTTCAGGGATATTGATAATTCTCAATGGGATTTTCATTGTTATACTTTGTTCTTTTAACAGATTTACCTGTAACCAGATAATAATTGCAATGATTAGTGCCAGTATTTTTAATCCAAGATTTTTGTTCATTAGTATCTCCGTTTAAAAGTCCTGATTGATACTGAAATAATAAGAAGGCTTTCCATGATTTATCAAATCACTTTTCCAAGCTACATCTAATTTGATTACAAAATAACCAATATTCATTCTGGGACCAAATCCGAATCCAAGCGTTAAGTCTTGTAATTTACCATGATGAATTCCCTGGAACTTATCTTTTGAATCCCAAACTGCGCCTAAATCAGTAAAAACGGACCCTCTGATATCTCCTAAAGTCATTGGGAGAGGAAAACCCAATTTTAAATAATCTACAAAAGGGTATCTGAGTTCTAAAGAACTTAATGCTTTGATATTTCCTTCATGGTCAGATTCATTCCCTCTGACTCCATTAAAACCTAACAGGTTAAATTGTTGAGGATTAGCTCCCTGACTATGTCCAAAAATAAAGCGGTTGGCTAAGGAAAAATTTTCATTAAGTGCAGAATATGTTCTGATATCGGTATATTGAGTCAGATATTGAAAATCTTTTTCGGAAAAGTTTTTTTTGATTGTATAGTATGCTTTAATTCCTGATACAGGGCCTGTACTGCCATAGAGCGCATTATCATACACGATTGAGAAAGCGGGGCTGTAGTTTAAGACTTTCTTCAAATTGATATCCTGCCAGTTACCATTCGTCTCATCC
>JAGOCT010000127.1 GCA_017998585.1 Candidatus Cloacimonadota bacterium
AGCATCAGCTGCAAAAGACAATGCACTTTTTGTTCAGTATGCAAGCCCTAATCAGGCCGCTTTTGAACTTTTACCTGAAGAGATTCGCCTGAATAAGAATATCTATCCGGATAATGAATATCTGGAAAAATGTTTCTTATTGCTCAATGTAGGGGAAGAAGTCTTAAAAGTGGATAAAATCTGGCAGGAAATCCGAAATAATTAATGGTTCAATTTAATCAGATTAATGATTATATAACGGTTGCTCAGGCATCCACTCTGAAGGTTAATGCAGTTGTAATCGATTGTGGTGATTTTCTCACTTTGATTGATACACTGCTTTTACCTTCTGATATAAAAGCACTCAAGCATTTTTTAAAAGAAAAACAAAAACCATTAAAATATCTGATCAATACACATTGGCACAGTGATCATTGTTTGGGTAATCAAATGCTCAGAGATGAAGGAACGATCATAATTGCTCATCAGGACTATTTAGATACACTCTTGATTGAAAGAAAAGTCCTTCATCAAGAAAAAAATAACAGAAGTATATTTAAATCCGCCAAAGTAAAGCATCATTCAAATAATCATACAGAACAATGTGATATTCTTGAAGAAACACATTCAAAAAAGCAGATTAACCGATCTGACTTAGTGCACCCCAATATCCTTATAAAAGAAGAAGTTCGATTTCATGACAGTTTTACCTGGCATTTAATTGAAAGTCCAGGTCATTGTTATGGAGCTCTTTGTGTTTTCATTGAGGAACTCAAAGTCTTAATCACTGGTGATACTGTTCTAGGTTTTCCAGAAGGTTTTTTTTCTATTCCTTATTTCTACTGGGGAGATCCTCTGATTTATATGACTACACTAAAACGACTAGATTCTTTTGATTTTAATCTGATCATTCCAGGTCATAGTGAGATTCAGAGCAAAGAACTGATTTTGTTTTATCTTCAATATCTTGTTCGCATCATCCTAAAAAAGGATGAACTGCTTGATGTAAAAGATGATTATACTTTAGACGAATTAAAAAATCTAATCAAAGCAGAAAACTGTCTTGAAGTGATTGAAAGCAGACCCTTATGGGTCCCTGAAATGCATGACTTAAATTTAGAAAAATTGTTTTTGACTTATTTTAAGAAATAAAAAATCTTGTTATTCAACGAGTTATTATTGGAGGACACTTGAAAAAACTGATTATTATCTTAGGTTTAATGGCTATTGCTGGTTTTTTATTTGCTGGTTTACAACCTGCCATTGTTATGAGCAATTATATAAAAAAAGATGCTCAACTCATTGATAAACTTGGTATTAGTATTGATAATGTGAATCAAAATTCAATACGCGTTTATGTCAGTAAAGCAGAGTTTGAACTATTGAAAAAAATGGGCTTTGATATCGTATTGATACCTGATGAAGCTAAAATTTATGCTGATCAGCTATGGGAAACAACTAAAAATACCGATGATCCGATGAATGAATATTATTCAATAGATGAATACAATGCTTTTATGCAACAAACCGCTCAGCAGTATCCTGAAATATGTCAGCTAATCAATGCTGGGAATTCAGTTCAGGAAAGACCTATCTGGTTTCTAAAAATTTCAGATAATGCATCAATCGAGGAAAACGAACCGGAAGTGAGATTGACTTCAACGATACATGGGGATGAAGTTGTGGGATATGATCTTTTAATCAGACTTATTTCTCTCTTAACCGGATCTTATGGCACAGATACCAGAATTACTAATATTGTGAACAATACAGAAATCTGGATAAACCCGCTAACTAATCCAGATGGCTATGTATTACATCAAAGAGCAAATGCGAACGATGTTGATTTAAACAGAACTTTCCCTGATTTTTCAGCAAATGAAGCAAATGATACGACAAACAGGCAGCCTGAACATCAGGCATTGAAGGCTTTTGCTGATACGCATACATCCAATATATCTCTTAATTTTCATGGAGGTGCTCAGGTCTTAAACTATCCCTGGGATTGTATTTATGCATTGCATCCGGATAACGATGTTTTTGTTGATAATGCGCTAACCTATACAGCACAGAATCCGATGCTCTACAATAGTACGGAATTTGAACACGGAATAACCAATGGGGCTGCCTGGTATGTAATTCATGGTAGTTTTCAGGACTGGTCGAATTACTATTATACCTGTATGGATATTACTGCAGAAATAAGTAATACCAAATGGCCTGCTGCGAATTTATTAGACGGTTTCTGGGAAAATAACAGAGAATCTATACTGAGATACATCGAAAAAAGTCAAACAGGAATTCATGGTATTGTGTTAGATACTAATAATCAGCCTGTTAGTGCCACTATTGAAATTGCTAATCGTATGGTTTCTTATACAGATCCTCAGGTAGGAGATTTTCATCGGGTATTATTACCAGGTACTTATCAGCTACAGGTTAATGCATACGGTTATGAAACTCAGGTTTTAGATAATGTGCTGGTTACAGCAGAGTCTCCTACGATTGTTAATGTTGTAATGAATGCTTTGACTTCTTCAGAATTTAAAGGTTATGTTCGTACTGCTGATAATCAACCGATAAGTGATGCATTAATAAAAATTTATGCCGATGGTGAATTGACTGCTCAAACAGATGAAAATGGGTATTTTGAGATTGATAATGTGTTTCCAGGAACTTATCAGGTAAGTATTAGTCATGCTGATTATATGCCGTTTTCAGGATATGTTCTTGTTCAAGTTGATGCTAACTATCATTTTGTGATCAATGCGCCTTTGTTTAGTGATTCTTTTGATAATGGGTTAAGTAACTGGACAGTTCAGGCACCTTGGGGCATAACAATTGAAAATAATAATCATGTGCTAACTGATTCTCCTGCGGGGAACTATGCTAACAATATTACTAAAATTGCTAAATTGAATCAATCTTTTGATTTAAATAATTGTCAGAGTGCTACCGTTGCTTATGAAGTTAAGTACAATTTAGAAAGCAATTATGATTATGTTCGTTTCCAGATTTCAACAGATAATAGCAATTGGTCAGATTTGAAAATATATACAGGTGCATCAGTCTGGAAAACAGAAGTAATCAATCTTTCTAGCTTTATCGGACAAACGGTTTATTTTAGGTTTAAACAAACCAGTGATCAGGGTGTAGATGCAGATGGAATTTATATTGATAATTTTAGATTTGATAATCAGAATCATTATACGGTTGGAAATTCAGAACAAACAAATAGTCATCCAGATAAGATGATTGTTTCAAATTATCCAAATCCATTTAGTATAAATACAGGAACCCGATTTTTTGTTAAAGCTAATGATAAAAGCAGATTACACTTTATTGACATTTTTAATATTAAAGGGCAAAAGATAGAAAGTCTGAAAATGGATATCAGCAGAGGAAATTCAATCTCCTGGATATCAAAGAATACAAGTCTTGCCAGTGGAATTTATTTTTACAGAGTCAGAAATGAAGTACAACAGAGTTCAATGAAAAAAATGCTTTTGATTAAATAATGTAATATGATGATAAATAGTAGAATAACCTGCCATCAGAAATTGTTTTTGATTATGCTTGACACAAAAAGCATAAAATTAAATTTATCGTAGAAAATGAATATTATAATGGAGGATAAAATGAAAGTTTTAGATGATTTACGCTATACAGAAAGCCATGAATGGGTAAAAGTAGATGGAAATATTGCTTATGTAGGCATTAGTGATTTTGCTCAACATGAATTAGGTGATATCGTACATGTTGAATTACCTGAAGTAAATGAAAAAGTAAACGCAGGCGAACCATTAGGAAATCTTGAAGCGGTTAAAACAGTAGAAGATATTATTTCTCCTATTTCAGGAAACGTAGTTGAAACCAACGTTGACTTATTTGATTCTCCAGAATTAATCAATAACTCTCCTTATGATGATGGCTGGTTAATAAAAGTGGAATTTAAAAATATTGAAGAAATTGAAAAATTAATGACCGCAGATGAATATCGCAAAATGATTAATCAATAATTTAATTACAAATATGTAAGTCTCCCTGAAAGAGGGGAGACTTATTTTTATAAAGGGGTAAAATGAAAAAGAAAGGTTTTCTGATTACGATTGCAGCTCCTTCTGGAAGCGGTAAATCAACGATACTAAGTAAAGTAATGGAACGGCTTCCTCATATTCAATATTCCATATCTCATACTACCAGAAAGCCACGTGGAGAGGAAAAAGACGGAGTTGCTTACTTTTTTACAGAAGAATCGGATTTTCTTAGTAAAAGAGATGCAGGATTTTTTTTAGAAAGTGCCAAAGTACATAATAATTGGTACGGAACTTCAAAACAATTTATTGAAGATACATTGGAAAAAGCGAATCATGTCATTATGGATATTGATGTTCAGGGTGTTGCTCAAATCAGAAATCTGGGAGTTGACATTGTTTCTATTTTTATATTACCACCTAGTTATAGTGTTTTAAAGCAACGTTTAATCGACCGAAAAACTGACTCTCCCGAGCAAATTGAACAAAGATTGGAAAACTCAAAAAAAGAAATTGACCGATTAAATGAATATGATTATTTGGTAATTAATGACTCATTGGATAGTGCAGTTGAATGTGTCATCAATATTATACAGGCTGAAGAGAACAAAGTAAAACGTTTTTCAAAAATCCTGGATGATTTTTATAATTAATAAGGAGGAAGAATGGATAGTAAGACAGATAAAAAAGTAAACCAGTTTTTAGAAACAAATAATATGGATTATTTATTTTTAATATTAGCTAATCTGGAAGTAGATAGATTAAGTAATCTACCTGATGGAATAAAAAAGGGATTTTCTAAAAAAATATCAGATATGGCATTAGAACACGCTGCGATTAATGATATACCAGATTACATTCTTGAATACAGTGAAACTGAAGCTGATGAGTATTCCAGAAATATTTATCGTGATGACGATGATGAAGATGATGATTTCCAGTATGAAGAAAATATCCCTTATGAAGAAGAGCCTGTAAGGGAAGAATTTAAAGATGAAAAAGCAGACGATAGTTTTCAAGATGATGAAGATGATGATGATTTTGATGAAGATGATGATTTTTATAATGAAGACAGCTTTGATGATGAAGACTAAATAGTGTCTGAAAATGAATTATCATGAGTTTAAGAGCTTTTAAACAGTACTTAGAACTGTTAAAATATTCCGGACTGACATCTATTGTCAGTCCTTTTGAAAAGATCAATATAAATATTATAAAACCTAAATTTCAATCAGATGATGAAGATTATCAGGTTGATGTTCCAGCTCAGATTATATGTCCGGTTAATTCAGCTGTTGAAGCCGGGACAAAATCTGATGAGATAGGCTTGCAAAAAATCAGAGAAAAGTTACTGAATTGCAATCGATGTATTTTAGCTAAAAGCAGGTTAAAGCTTGTATATGGAGAAGGTCATCAATCAGCAAGAATCATGTTGATCGGAGAAGGCCCTGGTGCTGAAGAGAATATTTCTGGCAGACCATTTATTGGAGAAGCCGGAAAATTATTAACAAAAATGCTACAGGCTATCAATATCAACAGAGAGCAGGTATATATCACGAATGTTGTTAAATGCAGACCTCCTGGAAATCGAAATCCTAATCCTGATGAAATCTCTCAATGTATGCCTTTTTTGTTCCAACAAATTAGAATTATAAAACCTCAGGTTATTTTACTTTTAGGTAAAGTGGCAACGATTAGTCTCCTTCATGAAAATAAAAATATGGATCAATACCGAAATGAACAACCTTTTGAGTTTGAAGGTATTCCTGTCTGGATTACTTATCATCCTTCTGCGCTTTTAAGAAAT